>JAUYJO010000017.1 GCA_030700315.1 Gallionella sp. | reverse complement strand
TTTATGAATCGGGGGCGGGTTTCGTAGTTCGGGATTCATCCCGACAGAGCGCCGCATAACCCAACCCCGTCGGGATGAATCCCGACCTACATCATCGTGAGACTCATGACCAAACGGTACGTTTGTAATTTCTGTCTCCCTCAGTGCAGGTGTCGTCGTTACGTTTCAATCACAGAAAAGGAGCAGCATCATGGCTAAAACGCCGGATTCATCCGAAGTAGCATTTGTTCCATGCGATGTTTGCCGCAAAGAGGTTCCGCAGTCCGAGGCGATCATTCCAGAAGCTGCTGACTATGTCGCACATTTTTGCGGTCTGGAGTGCTACTCGCAGTGGGAAAAGCAAAGCGAGCACACCGGACAGCAGGACGAAAAATCCCGGAAGTAGTTTAGAGGTGCCCTTTATTGGGGCAGGCTTTGCACGCCAGTTGAATGTCGGGCGGAGTGCGGCCTACGCTTTTCCGGCGCAAGCAGACCCGTTAAAAAACCCCACCGCCACCGCCTCATCACGTGTGCGCTTCATCGGCGGCAGACTTTGCCAGATGCGCTTGCCATAGTGTTTGCCGATGATGCGCGGGTCGCAGATCATCAGCACCCCCCGGTCGGTTTCGTCGCGGATCAACCGCCCCGCGCCCTGTTTCAGCGCGATGATCGCGCGTGGCAACTGGTATTCCATGAACGCGTTGCGCCCCTGTTTTTTCATCTGCTCGATGCGTGCCGCCAGCACCGGGTCGTCCGGCGGCGCGAACGGCAGCTTGTCGATGATCACCAGCGACAGCGCTTCGCCGCGCACGTCCACTCCTTCCCAGAACGATTGGCTGCCGAGCAGCACCGCGTTGCCGTGTGAGCGAAAGCGCGCCAGCATTTCGTTGCGCGAACCTTCGCCTTGCAGCATCAGCGGATAGTCCCAGCCGCGCCGGTCGAATTCCGCCTGCAAAATTTCGTGGGCACGCCCCATCGCGCGCAGGCTGGTGAACAGCAGGAAGGCGCGCCCCTTGCTCGCTTCGATCAGCGGCAGCGCGGCCTGCACCACCGCTTCGGTATAGCCCTCGCTGTTCGGTTCCGGCAGGTTTTGCGGCACATACAGCAACGCCTGTTCGGCGTAGTTGAACGGGCTGTCCCAGCGTGCGGTTTTCGCATTGAGCAAACCCATCTCGCCCTGATACAGCGAAAAATCCTGCTTCACCGCCAACGTCGCGGAAGTAAAAATCCATGCGCGCGCGCTGCCGCCGATCTGCCGCTCGAAAATTTCCGCGATGGACAGCGGCGTGGTGTTGAGTTGCAGCGAGTGATGGAATATTTCCAGCCAGCGGACTTGATCCGGCTCGTCGCCTTTCTGCCATTTGACCAATTGCTGCGCCAACCCCTGCGCGCGTTGCCAGCAATTCTCCAGCCCCTCGCTGCGCTCCGCCTGTTTTTCCAGCAAGCCATTCAGTTGCGCGATTTTTTCGCCCAGCGTTTTCAGCGCGGGCGCAAATCCATCGAAGCTCTGCGTCGCGGCGGCTGGCATCCGCCCTTCTTTTTTGAACACCAGCCGCAAGTCGCGCGCCGCCTTGTCCAGCTCGTCGCAAGCTTTGGGCAGCGGGGCGAAATCCTTGGCGGCTGCAGCCGTCTCGATGCGCGTGTCGGTGGCGAGTTCGAGCAACAGCGTGGTTGACAGGCTTTCGCCGAAGAACAGGCTGGCGGTCTCCGGCAACTGGTGCGCCTCGTCGAAGATTACCGTGTTGCAGGCGGGCAGCAGCTCCGCCACACCCTCGTCGCGCAGCATCACGTCGGCGAAAAACAGATGATGGTTCACCACCACGATGTCCGCCTTCATCGCCTCGGAGCGCGCCTTGAGTACGAAGCAATCCTTGTGGCTGGGGCATTCCTGGCCGAGGCAATTGTCGCGCGTGGAAGTGACCTGCATCCAGATCGGCGCGTTCTCCGGCACGTCCGCCAACCCGCTCTTGTCGCCGGTGTCGCTGACCTTGGCGTATTGCTTGATCTTGCCCAGATGCTTGATGTCCTCGCGCGTCTTGAACAAGCCATCGGATTGCGCGCGCTGAAGATGGTAATGGCACACATAGTTCGCGCGCCCCTTGAGCAAGGCCACCGACACCGGCGCTTTGAGCGCGTCGCGCACCATCGGCAAATCCTTCTGGAACAGTTGATCCTGCAAATTCTTCGTGCCGGTGGAAATGATCACCTTGCCGCCGTTGAGCAGCGCGGGAACCAGATAGGCAAAAGTCTTGCCCGTTCCCGTCCCGGCCTCCACCACCAGAATCGCGTTGTCGCGTATTGCCTCGGCGACGGCCAAGGCCATTTCGCGCTGCTGCGCGCGCGGGCGAAACGACGCCACCTCGGTGGCAAGGGGGCTTTGTTCGGAGAAAAAACGTTCGACTTCGGCGGTCACGGTGGGGGTGGATATATGGATCAAACAGGGTATGGTTATTCGCAAAGGGCGGCGCTATAGTGCGAAGCGGATTTTACGCGCAACTAAATGGCTAAGCTTCGCAATTTATTGCTACGCGACAAATTGGGGTTCGTAATGCAAATTTGGGTGGATGCGGATGCGTGTCCGAAGGTTATCAAGGAAATCCTGTTCAGGGCGGCTGAGCGGCGGCTGATTCAACTGACGCTGGTGGCGAACAAGCTGTTGCATTGTCCGCCATCCAGGGTGATTCGCGCGATGCAGGTGCCGGCGGGTTTCGATGTGGCGGATAACAAGATCGTCGAGCTGGTCGAGGCGGGTGATCTGGTGATTACTGCCGATATCCCGCTGGCCGCCGAGGTGATCGCGCGGGGCGGTCATGCCTTGAATCCGCGCGGGGAGTTTTATACCAAAGACACGATCCGGGAGCGGTTGACGATGCGCAATTTCATGGACGGCCTGCGCGGCAGCGGCGTGGACACGGGCGGCCCGCCGGTTTTCAACCAGGGCGACCGCCAGGCCTTTGCGAATCAACTGGACAAGTTTCTGGCCAAACACGCTATCTCGATGGTGAAATCCGCTTGACGGGGCAGGCTTCGAATTTCTTTGTTGCAAGGAGACTGAAAATGGCAAAAAAAACTTATCCCTTGTCCCGCGTTTACCGCCTGCTGGAGCCGGGGCCGGTGGTGCTGGTGACCACCGCGCACAAGGGCAGGGCAAACATTATGACCCACTCGTGGCACACGATGATGGAGTTCGAGCCGCCGCTGGTGGGCTGCGTGATCGGCGCGGGGAGTTACAGCTTTGACGCGCTGCGGGCGACCAGGGAATGCGTGCTCAATATCCCGACGGAGCATCTGGCCAAACAGGTGGTGGGCATCGGCAACTGCTCGGGGAGCAGGGTGGACAAGTTCGAGAAATTCAAGCTGACGCCGCTGCCTGCCTCACAGGTTGCCCCGCCGCTGATCGCCGAGTGTTACGCCAATCTCGAATGCCGGGTGGTGGATACGCGGATGGTGAACAAATACAGCCTCTTCGTGCTGGAGGTGGTCAAGGCATGGATCGATCCCGCCATAAAAGACCCGCACACGCTGCACCATCGCGGCAAGGGGGCTTTCATGGTGGCGGGCACGGTGATCAAGCTGCCCTCCAGGGTAAAGTGATCCAGATGGCCTATTGCTGGACGGAACGTATTTGTAGTCAGCCACTCTCTCGTCACTCTTTGGTAACGCACAACGACTCAGGTCGAAGCAGTATGCTTGAAAACAACCACAACGCCAGTCCCTTCCCCCTGGAAGGGGGAAGGTTAGGATGGGGGTGGAAGGATGGCATCATCGCACGGTATCTTTTACCCCACCTTTCTACCCCCATCCCAGCCTTCCCCCTGCAAGGGGGAAGGAGAAAAGCGGCTGTACCTGAGCAGTCACAACAACACATTCGGAATGACGAGGGATTTTATTAAATGGATATTCTGACCCACGGGCTATTGGGCGGGACGCTCGCGCAATCGTGCAGCCAAAAAGGCGAAATGCGCGCCGCCGCGACAGTGGGCTTTCTGGCTGCGCTGCTGGCGGATGCCGATGCGCTGATACGCTCGGACACCGACCCGCTGCTGACGCTGGAGTATCACCGCCAGTTTACCCACGCACTGATTTTCATTCCGGTCGGGGCGCTGCTGGTTGCGCTGATCCTCTGGCCTGCCTTCAGGGTATTCGGGCGCCCGCTCGGTTTCCGGCGCATTTATCTGTACGCCTTGCTGGGCTGCGCCACCAGCGGTTTTCTCGATGCCTGCACCAGCTACGGCACGCATTTGCTGTGGCCGTTTACCGGCGATCGCATCGCCTGGAGCATCATGCCGATTTTCGATCCGCTGTTTTCGCTGATCCTCGGCGCTGCCTTGCTCCTCGGCCTGCGCTGGCGCAAGACGCTGCCGGCGCGCATCGGCCTGCTGTTGGCGGCGGTTTATCTGTCCATCGGCTGGCTCCAGCACCAGCGCGCCGAACAGGCGATACGCGCAACCATCGCACAACGCGGGCATGAAGCGGGGAAGCTGACCGTCAAGCCGACCATGGGCAACCTGTTGCTGTGGCGCTCGATCTACCGCTCCGGCGACTCCTACCATATCGATGCGGTGCGGGTCGGCCTAGGCGGGGCAGGGCGCATTTATCCGGGCGATACGGCACGCCCTTTTAATGTGACACGCGACCGGCCTGCGCTCTCTCCCGATTCCGTGCTGTATCGCGACATCCGGCGCTTCGAGTTTTTCTCGGACGGCTATCTGGCCTTGCACCCCGAAGACCCGGGCCTGCTCGGCGATGTGCGTTACGCGATGCTGCCCACCAGCACCCGACCGCTGTGGGGCATTCGTCTGGATAGGCAGCACCCGCAAACCCATGTGCAATTTGAAACCTCGCGGAAGATGTCGCAGGAAGAAATCGGACGATTTATCGGGATGCTGAGGGGGGCGGATTGAAGCGTGCCAAGACAAGACCGCATCGGGATTACAGCCACGAGGTGCGCAAGCATCGCTTCCTGTGGGTGCGGCTCGCTTTCGCCGCGCTGGGCACACTGTTCCTGCTGCTCGGCATCGTCGGTATCTTCGTGCCGATCATGCCGACTACGCCCTTCCTGCTGCTGGCCACCGCCTGCTACGCACGCTCGTCACACCGTTTCTACAACTGGCTGATGAATCATCCGGCTCTCGGCCCGCTGATCGTCGAATGGCGCACCTACCGGAGCATCCCGTGGCGGGTCAAGCTGGTGGCGGTGGTCACGATGACGCTGACCTTCGGCAGCTCGATCATTTTTTTCATCCCGAAGGGCTGGTTGCAACTGGCGCTGGCCTTTTTTGGCTTGACCATGGTGATCTGGCTCTATCGCATTCCGTCGCGCGACCGGCCTGATGGGCATGGCAGTAGTCACGCTGAATAATCGTAACTACTCAGGTGTGGCTGTTTTCTCCTTCACCATTGCATGAGGAAGGTTGGGAGGGGTGATACCCCCCTTTGAAAAAGGGGGGCAGGGGGGATTTACAGCATGTGGCGAGAGAGCGGCGCACTTCAAATCCCCCTCAATCCCCCTTTTGCAAAGGGGGAAGCGAAGCGCTCGGCGCGCAGGGGTGGTTGGTCGTTGGTATCTGGCGGGGGAGTTTTTTTCGACCTGAGCAAGTAGCCCGGATGGAACGCAGTGTAATCCGGGGGGGATGTCCCGGATTCCGCTCTCGCTGCATCCGGGCTACGAATCTGTAATCAAGCAGCGCTATTTCGACTCCATCACCCACACGCCCGCCCAGTCGTCTGGCGGGGGATAGGCCTTGAGATGTTGGGCGCGCTCGATATAGAGCTGGCTGGGTTTGTCGTTGGGGTTGATGGCCAGGCACTCGCCGAATACCCTGATCGCGGCATCCCACTTGCGCGCGCGATAAGCGCCCAAGCCATCCTTGAAAAGTCCGAGCACTTCGCCCATCCCCGGAAAACTCTCTCTGGTATGGAAAGCCAGAATCTCATAGATCGCCACCGGTTGTGTCTTGCCCTTGACCACCACCAGGTCGATTTCCCGATGCCGGTAGGTGCCTTGCAGCTTGTTCATGGTGAATTCGCTTATCAGGATTTTCGCGCCGTATTGCTTGCACGCCGATTCCAGGCGGGCCGCGAGGTTGACGCCGTCGCCGATGATGGTGAAGTCCATGCGTTTTTTCGAGCCGATGTTGCCGGAAACCACCGAGTCCGTATTCAGGCCGATACCGATATTGACCGGCAGCTTGCCCTCTGAAGCGCGCTGCTGATTCCATTTGTTCAGCGTTCCCATCATGGCGATGGCGGCGCGCACCGCGCGGTCGGCATCGTCTTCGTGGCCTACCGGGATGCCGAACGCCGCCATGATCGCATCGCCGATGAACTTGTCGAGCATGCCTTCCTCGCGCTGGATGCAATCCACCATCAGCGTGAAATATTCGTTGAGCAGCGCCACCGTCCCCTGCGCGCCGAGCTGCTCGGTCAGCGTGGTGAAGCCGCGTATGTCGGAAAACAACACCGTGCATTCGACGTTCTGGCCGCCCAGCACTTCGGCGCCGGCGGCGACCAACCGGTCGGCGATACCGGGGTCCATGTAGCGCGACATGGTGGACTTGATGCGTTTTTCGCTGCTGATATCCTCGATCACGAACATCGAGCCGATATGTTTCTGGTCGGCATCGAGCAAGGGCTGCACGGTGAAATTGACCGACAGCGTTTCGCCCGCCACTTGGAGCGGCGCATCCATGGAGGTCTGCTGCTGCCCGCTCTCGGTCACATGCTTGAGTTTTTCCAGCACCCAGGAGTTGCCACCCGCAAAGAACTCCGCCACCGGCTTGTGCAGTATCTCCCCGGCGTGCGCCTTGAGGATGCGCAGGCCGGCCGCATTGCAGGTGGCGATATGCTCGCTCTCATTCAGCGTGATCAGCCCGTTCGACATCGATTCCAGCATGGACTCGTTGTAGTTCTTCATCGACTGCACATCGGCGAATAGCTTGGCGTTTTCCAGCGCAATGGAAATCTGCGCGGTGAAGGCGCGCAGCCGCGATTCGTCATCAATGGTGAAAGGCCCGCCGCGCCGGTTCAACACCTGGGTCACGCCGATGGTCTTGCCGTGCTTGTTGACGATGGGCACGCACAGGATGGAGCGCGTGAAAAAACCGGTCTTCTTGTCGAAAGACGGATTGAAACGCAGATCGGCGTAGGCGTAGGGGATGTTGATGGACTTGCCCGAGGTGAACACCGCGCCGGCGATGCCGAGGTGGTTGGGCAGGCGGATCTGCATCGACTCCAGCCCCTGCCCGACCTCCGACCACAACTGGCTGGTTTTCTCGTCGTTGAGGAACAGCGTGGAACGCTCGGCGTTGAGCATCCGTGTCGCCTCGCCCATCACCCGCTGCAACAGCGAGCTGAGTTTGATGTCGGCGGTGACCTCGGAAACGACGTCGATAAACTCCATTTCCTGCTTGTGGCGCATCTTCATGCGCTCGATGAACTGCGCGCTCTGCAGCGCGAGCGTCCCCTGGCTGGTCATCGCCTGGAGCAGGTGCAAATCATGCGGGGTGAATTTGCCTTTGCGCTTGTTGAGGGTCTGCGCGACGCCGATGACTTCACCTTTCAGCGTCTTGATCGGCACGCACAGAATATTTTGCGTGACGAAGCCGGTCTGCTCGTCGATGGAACGGTTGAAACGCGGGTCCGCATAGGCGTCGTGGATGATCAGCGGCTCGCCGCTGGTGAACACGAAACCGGCAATCCCGCTGGTGTTAATTATGCGGATCTCGCGCTGGATATTGCCCTGCGCGGCGCGCGTATAAAGTTCATTGGTGGCCGGATCGTTGAGGAACAGCGAACCGCGTGCGGCATTCAGGTGGGTCGTGGTCATTTCCACCAGCGCGATGAGCACTTCGTCGAGCGTGTCGAACTCCGCCATCTTGCGCGAAACCGCAAGCAGCAATTCCGCCGTGTGCAGGCGGCGGCGCTGCTGCTGCGCATCACTGCCGGCGGCAGGTTTTGTTTTTCTGATTTTGGCGGTTGGCTGATCCATTTTTTGCGGGCTCTGGTTTTAGTCGCTTACAAGTTGAATCATGTTAAAACGTGACAAAAATTGTGTGCGTTGGTCGCGCCTTCCGACACCTCCATGTCGGATAGCGCTGCGCTCATCCGACCTACGCAAACCACTACCTTTTTGACTCCGGCATGTCTGGCACAACGTGAAACAACCCAAACCCCTCCCGGCCTCCCCTTATCAGGGGAGGAGTCTAGTCTCTCCCCCTGACAAGGGGGAGCTGGAGGGGGTTTGGTGTTCGGAGTAAAGCGCGAACAATTTTTCAAAATGTTTCATTATTCAAGGGCGGAGAAATTGCCATGCCCGTCAGCTTGTCGTTTTAGCAGAGAGCGTTTCTATCTGCTCGCGCAATGCGCGGATTGTGCCATGTAACTGGGCGATTTCGGCATTTGCCGTGCAGACCGCCTTTTCGATTTCATTATCCTTGTCGATACGCGTGATTTCCAGCGCATCGCGCAGCGCGGTAACCGTCGCCCTTAATTGCTGGTTGTCGTTGTGGCCGGCGGCGATGGCCTGCTGCACCGCATTTTCACGTTCCGCCCGCGCGCGCTCCAGCTCCTCGCGCAACGCGACCACGGTGGATTCAAGCTGCGCGGCCTCTGCTCTGGCATCCGCCACGAATTTGTGCAGCCGTGCATCCGCCTCCATATGGGCATTCTCCAGCTCCTGGCGCAAGGCCAACACCATACGCTCGAAATCGCGCAATGTCGCCGGCTTCTGGGCAGATTTGTCGTCGTGTTGTGCCATTTCGCTTCCGTTATGTTTTTCCGGTTTCGAGCGCTGTTTAATTTTATCCCAGATAATCCATTAGCTCTTGAGGCATTGCAAAATCAATGGGTTGTAGGTCGGGTTTTAACCCGACATGTCGGGCTGAAGCCCGACCTACGTCCAAATGGATTATCTGGGTTTATCTCTTTGTTTTATTTTCCCGCCGCTTGCGGCGGGGCGCTTTATTGAATAGGGAAATTCCTACCCCAGGCTGGGAGTTTGGATGATAGCAAATCCAATTTACTGGTGGTAGGGTTGTAACCGTACAAGCAAATGTAGCAGGGTTTTACTAACAGCACCGTTTTTGTTGTTTCGACCGTGTCGGGCGAATACTAGCCAGTCACGAGATTGTCGAAGCGGCGCGAGGGTGATGCAAGGTTTCACGCTTGTCCATCGCATGGCGGATGATGGCCTACGGTAAACCCAAATCATGAGCGGAGGTCACGGCATGGCTGCGACAGGCAACAACGGCAAGGGTAAATTGATGCGGGCGTTCTTTTCGCCCGCCGTGGCTTTGATGAGCCGCCTGAATATTGCCAGGAAATTCACGTTGCTGGGGTTGATGTCTCTGGCCGCGATAGCGGTGGTGGTGTATAGCCTGTTTTCCAGCCTGAATCAGGTCATCAGTTTCTCGCAACGGGAGTTGCAAGGCCTCGAGCTGATCGGGCCGTTGCCCCATGTCGCGCAGACCCTCCAGCAACATCGCGGGCTTTCCGCCGGGCTTATCGGCGGCGACGAGACCATGCGCGGCAACCTCCTCGGCGTGTCAAGTGAGGTGGACAAGGCATTCGAGGCGATGGAAGCCAAGCTGCCATCTGATCTGGCGTCAGGGGAAGCTTTGCGGCACATCAGGGCGGACTGGGCGCGTCTGCGCGAAGCGGGGCTTGCTTGGGCGAAGGATGAGAATATGGCTGTGCATACCCGCCTGATTGGCCGTGTACAGACATTCGAAGTGATGGTTGCCGATGAATACTCGCTGATACTGGATCACGAGATCAACGCGTACTACCTGATTGACACCATCGTCAACAAGCTGCCGCATGCGCTCGAGCACCTCGGCCAGTTGCGCGCCTATGGCACCGGCATCCTCGCCGAAAAACACGCGGGCACGCAACATCAAATCGCCCCGCAACAGCAAACAGAAATCAACATCCTGATCGTCCAACTCGGCGATGCGATCCGGGATCTCGAAATCAGCCTCGACAAGGCAGGCCGCCACAATCCGGCGCTACAGAGCTTGATGTCGGCTGCGTTCGGGGAGATTTCCGGTTCGGCACAACAGGTCAGCGGCCTCGTGGTGTCCGACATTCTCGACGGCCATTTTGCCGCAAGCCCCACCGATTTTTTCAAACTATCCACCGCGGCGATCGACAAGAGTTATGCACAACTGCATGAAGCGTTGCTGCCGGCGGCCGAAACGCTCATCAAGGCGCGTATCGCGCGTGCGGAAAACACGCTGCGCTTCAGCATCGGCATTGCCGCCCTATTGTTCCTGCTGGTGGCCTATTTTTCTATTGGCATCATCCGCGTCGTGGTCGGCAATATACGCTCGCTGGCCCGTTCGGCACATGCCATCGCCGAAGGCAACCTGTATGAGCGGGTCGAACTCGGCGCGCGCGACGAGCTCGGCCAGGTGGGCGAATGTTTCAACGAAATGGCTTTCGGGTTCCGCACCTTGCTGGAGGCATCCCGCGAAAACGAGGCGCGCCTGCAAGAGCTGTCGGCACACCTCGAAGACCGGGTAAAGGAACGCACCGTCGAGCTGGAGCGGGTGCAGCGGGAAACCGAGGTGCTGCTGCGGCGCAACCAGGCATTGATGCTGACCTCCATGGATGGCATCCATGTGATGGATATGCAGGGCAACCTGCTGGCGGCCAATGATGCCTTTTGCCGCATGCTGGGCTATTCCAGAGAAGAAGCGCTTAACCTTAACGTGGCCGACTGGGATGCGCAATGGACGAGGGAGGAGTTGCGGGCGAAACTCGGTGAGCTGGCCAGCAGCAGCGCGATGTTAGAGACCTTGTGGTGCCGCAAGGACGGAACCCTGGTTAATGCCGAGGTCAGCGTTTCCGGCGTGGAACTGGAAGGGCAGAATTTCGTTTTCGCTTCAAGCCGCGACATCACCGTACGCAAGCAGGCCGAAGCGGTGTTGAGGCGGCACAAGCTGGTGATTGACACCTCGATAGATGGATTCTGGATGACCGATATGGAGGGCAATCTGCTGGAAGCCAACGAGGCTTACGCGAGGATGTCCGGCTATCAGGTCGAAGAGCTGGTGGGCATGCACGTCAGCCAACTGGAAGCGCTGGAGCAGTCGCCGGAAGAAGTCCACGCGCATATCGCAAAAGTCGTCGCACAAGGCCATGACCGGTTCGA
The DNA here is from genome assembly GCA_030700315.1 of Gallionella sp. Taxonomy (GTDB): domain Bacteria; phylum Pseudomonadota; class Gammaproteobacteria; order Burkholderiales; family Gallionellaceae; genus Gallionella. The sequence continues at coordinate 5,646 of JAUYJO010000017.1, read as the reverse complement.
GACGCGCCATCGCCACAAGGACGGGCACGAAATCGACATCGAAATATCCGTGACCCACATGGCGGAATCGCAGCAACTTTTCGTTTTCTGCCGCGACATCACCGAGCGCAAGCGGGCCGAGCAGGAAATCCACAACCTGGCGTTCTACGACGCGCTGACCCGGTTGCCCAACCGCCGCCTGTTCCTCGACCGCTTCGGTTCGGCATTGACCGCATCGGTGCGGCACAACAACTTCGGCGCGGTGCTGTTCATCGACCTGGACCGTTTCAAGCTGCTCAACGACACGCTCGGGCACGATTACGGCGACTTGTTATTGATCGAGGTGGCGGCGCGCATCAAGTCCTGCGTGCGCGAAATGGATACCGTCGCCAGACTGGGGGACGAGTTCGTGGTGCTGATCGAGAGCGTCAGCGACGATCAGGACGAAGCTGCGCACAAGGTCGGGCCGGTCGCCGAAAAAATCCGCGAATCGCTGGCGCGCCCCTATCATCTCAACGGGCACGAACATCAAAGCTCGCCCAGCATCGGCGTCAGCCTGTTCCGAGGCAATGATGAGTCGGTGGATGAGCTGCTCCAGCATGCTGACATGGCGATGTACCAGGCCAAGGATGCCGGGCGCAATGCGGTGCGCTTCTTCGATCCCGCCATGCAGAATAACGTGGCGACGCGCGCCGCACTGGTCAACGATTTGCGCAGCGCCATCGAGCGGCGGCAATTGCATTTGCACTATCAGTTGCAGGTGGGCAACGATAACCGCCCGGTCGGAGCGGAGGCGCTGCTGCGCTGGATACACCCGCAGCGCGGCATTGTCATGCCGGAGCAGTTCCTGCCGATTGCCGAAGAAAGTACGCTGATCCTCGAAATTTGTGATTGGGTGCTGGAAACGGCGTGCCGGCAGCTCGCCTTGTGGGGTGAAAGCGAAAAAATGCGCGATCTGGTGCTGACCGTGAATGTCAGCGCCAAACAATTTGCCATGCCGGATTTTGCGGGCAAGGTCGCCAACATACTGCGAATGCACCGGATCAATCCCGCGCGCCTGAAACTGGAATTGACCGAAAGCATGGCGCTCGATGATTTGCCCGGCGCGATAGAAAAAATGAACGCGCTGAAAACGCTCGGTGTCTGCTTGTCGATGGACAATTTCGGTACCCGTTATTCATCGCTGTCCAACCTGAAGCAGCTCCCGTTAGACCAGATCAAGCTCGGCAGGAGTTTTGTGCAGGATGTTGCGAACGATGGCAATGTCGCGCTGCTGGTGCAGAGCATCATCGACATGTCCAGCAAGTACCGCATCACCGTAGTCGCCGAAGGGGTGGAAAACAAAGCGCAATTGGCTTCGCTCAAGGACCGCGATTGCGTGGCTTATCAGGGCTTTCTGTTCAGCAAGGCCGTGCCGGTTGGAGAGTTTGAAAAGCTGGTAGGGTTTTAGCGGCAGGCGCGGCGCTGGGGCAATCAAATCAAAAGTGAATAGCGCGAGCCAAAATCGTCCATCGACAGGCAGGTACAGAACATTTTCCGCGCACGCAGCAACATCGCTTTCTCCGGTTGCTGATCCTTGACTGCATGCTGTCAACCATGGCTACAGGAGGCAGTGATTTCCGAATGCTTGGCAAGAAGACATCTGCGGTTCAAAAAAACGGATCGAGTTCCGCCCATCCTTTTTGGCTTGATACATTGCCAGATCGGCATATTTGATAATATCTTCCGCCGCCACTTCGTGGTTGATGAACAACGCCACGCCAATACTTGACGTGCAGTGATGCTCGATAATCATTTCCCCTTTACCTTCTGCCTGAAGCTTCAACACATAAGGTTCGGCCAGGATGGCGCGGATTTTCTCGGCAACGATCCCCGACTCTGCCGCGGACTTCGTTTTATCGGCGTCCAGCTCGCCAAGCATCACCATGAACTCATCGCCGCCGAAGCGGGCGACAGTGTCGATCTCGCGCACGCAACTGCTGATGCGGCGCGCCGCTTCCACCAGCAGCAGGTCGCCTGCCAAATGCCCATACTGATCATTGAGCGGCTTGAAGTTATCCAGATCCAGGAACATCAGCGCGCCATACCGCCCACTGCGTTTGCTGGCGGTCATCGCCTGGCCAAGGCGATCATCCAGCAAGCGGCGGTTGGGTAGTTGCGTCAACGCGTCATAGAAAGCCAGGCTGCGTATTTGTTCTTCCGCCGCTTTGTGCTCGGTGATGTCCTCCGTTATCCCCATCAGTTTTTCAACGCTGCCTTCACTGTTCATGAGGGGAACAAAGCACGATTTGTAAACTCGTTCGCGCTGCCCGGCTGACTTGAACTCGAAGTGGCTGACTTCCCCGGCATACGCCCTGGCAAGCAATTCTCCTACGCGCTCCCGGTCGGCGGCGCTTACCGCGTCCAGATATAAAAACCTTGCACTTCACATTCATCCCGTGCTCCCATCATAAGTAAACCTGCCCTGTTCATGGAGGTTAACCTGCCGTCCCTGCCAATTTCGTGGATGCATAGTGGGGCGTTTTCGACGAGTGTGCGGAAACGGTTCTCGCTTTTACGCAAAACCTCCTCCGCCCGCTTGCTCTCGGTAATGTCGCGGCAAAAAACGCAGAGGCGCTGCGATTCAGTCATGCAGGTAACGGATACTTCAATATCGATTTCATGCCCGTCTTTATGGCGATGGCGGGTTTCGAACCGGTCATGGCCTTGTGCAATAGTTTTTGCAATATGGGTTTGGACTTCCTCTGACGATTGCTCCATTGCCTCCAGCTGGCTGATGTGCATACCCACCAGCTCTTTAACCGGATAGCCCGATATTCTTGCATACGACTCGTTGGCTTCCAGCAGATTACCCATCAGATCGGTCATCCAGAAGCCATCTATCGAGGTATCGATCACCCTTTTATGCAGCGCCTGCAGACGCTGGGTTTGCACGCGTTGCGCATGGGCATTCAGGACACGCTCGATCGTGCCCGGCAGGAGCCTCAGATATCCTCCTCCTGTATCCTTCACCAGGTAATCATCTGCGCCATTTTTCATCGCTTCGACAGCCACCGCCTCGCTGCCTTCTCCGGTCAACATGAGGATGGGAATGGCAGCGTGCGAATACTCGGCGAGTTTTTTCAGGAAACTCAGCCCGTCCAGATCCGGCAGCTTGTAATCGAGCATAATCAGGTCGGGCTTCAAATCGGGCAGGAGGGCGAGGGCGATTTCCGCTGTCGGCGCCATTACCAGGCTGTAATCGCAATTTTTTAGCGCGCGCTGATACAGACGCTGGTCGTCAATGCTGTCTTCGATGATGAGGATGGCTGAGGTCACTTGATGCTCTTCGGCAGAATGGACACATCCAGCCAATATTCCGTGAGCCGGGCAATTGCCTTGATGAATCCTTCCAGGTCCACGGGTTTTTTCACGTAGGAATTGGCGCCGGCAGCGTAGCACTTCTCAATATCCTGTTCCGCATCGGACGTCGTCAGAACGATGACGGGAATCTTCATTAAAGCCGGATCAGCCTTGATTATTTGCAGCACTCCCCTGCCGTCCGTGCCGGGCAGGTTCAAATCAAGCAGGATGATGCTCGGCTGGGGCGCCTTGCCAGGTTCGGAAAACTCGCCGCGATGATAAAGATAATCGAGCGCCTGATCGCCGTTGGTGCAGCGGTTAATGGGGTTGGCCAGGTTGGCCTTTTTGAAAGCGCGCACCGTGGCCAGGTAATCGTCATCGTTGTCTTCAACGATCAAAATGCTCTTAGCACTATTTACAGCCATTATGCCCCCCGTTTAATGTGAAATAAAACACCGTGCCTTCGCCCGGCACGGATTCCAGCCAGATGCGCCCGCCGTGGCGTTCGACAATCTTTTTGACGATGGTCAGGCCCGCTCCCGTGCCGCCGCCGTATTTGTTCTGCTCGTGCAGCCGTTTGAATATCCTGAACACGCTGTCTTGATGATGTGTCGGGATGCCGATTCCGTTGTCGCGGACATAAAAGACCGGTTGTGATCCACTCCTGTCGCACCCAACCTCCACCCATCTTGACGGCTTGTCGTTGTATTTTACCGCATTGGAAATGAGGTTCTGGAATACTTCGCCGATGCGCGTGGCATCGCCATGCGCGGTGCCCAGGCGGCCAACGCGGCGAAGCTCGACGCCCTCCGCCCATAAACGGCTCAAGTCTTCTTCTACGGCATCAAGAACTTCATCGACATCGACGGTATCTTTGGCAAGCTCGGTGCTGCCCAGGCGGGAGTACGCCAAAAGGCGGTCGATCAGCGTCGATAAACGTTCGGCCAACCGCTGGATGCTGTCAATGTATTGCCGCCCGCTTTCATCCAGTTTATCGGCATAGTCTTCCTTCAGAAAACTCGCGTAGTTGTGAATGCCCCGTAGCGGCTCCTTGAGATCGTGCGCGGCGATATAGGCAAATTCGTCCAGCTCCTTGTTTATTGCCACCACGCGCTCTTCATTCCTCCTGGATTCGATCAGCTCCGCTTCGTACTTGAGGCGATAGCGATGCATGGCATCTATGGCGAAGCACACCACGAGCGCATCCACAAAGAGCGCTGAGTTTGGCCACAGGTTTCTTTGCAGGAGCTCGAATGAAACGGTGTAAAAAGGCGGGGTAAGGATGAAAGTGGCCATGGCCATCCCGATGAATGACGCGATCATTCCCAGCCGGAATCCGCCAATGATGGCGGCAATCGCAATAGCCGGGAAAAAAGTTATGTATTGTATCCCCTCCTCCAGGGGCGCAATCGCCATGCGCGCAAGCAGGGCAAGCACCATCAGCGCAATCATGATCAGAAATTTGGGGATGACAGCGTACCCTGGCCGCATGAAAACATGCAGATATTCGGCAAGACGCTGAACGGGCATCGGCAGATATTTGACTGTGTTCAAAAACAGGGTGCCTCAAGAATTAAAATTTGCGTCCGGTCTGCTTACGACTCGCCGGAGCTGGCAAGGATGAACGCGAGACACCCCGTGAGGCATCGCGTTGCCGTGCTATTTAAGCACACCAGCATTAAAGCGGCAAATTCCCGGTTTTTGATAGCATCAAGTGAGGTTGATATACACCTCGCCCTTGTCCACGCGCGCACGATAGCGGTGCGTGCAGCCGCAGTCAGGTGCGACAGCTTCCCCGCTATCGAGCTGAATTGTCCATCCGTGCAGCGGGCATGTCACCTTGCGGTCAAACACGATGCCCTGCGATAGCGGCCCTCCCTTGTGCGGGCATTTGTCCATCAACGCAAAAACCTCGTCCGCACCGTTGCGGAACACCGCGATATCGCCATTTCCGGTTTGCACCACTCGCGAACCCAGCCGTGGAATTTCTTCAAGCGGGCATATTTTTATCCATTCGCTCATGGTTATCTCCAAAAATGTAGGTCGGGTTAGCGCAGCGTAACCCGACGTGATATGTACATGACTGTTGTCGGGTTACGCTGCGCTAACCCGACCTACGCACTGATCGGCACGAACTCCCGTGCCGCCGTGCCGCGCACGCGTTCCTGCCAGGGGTCTTTTTCATCGTGCAATGCATCTTTAAGCCGTTCATGGAGGGCCTCGCGCCCAGCGGCATCTGCCACGATGCGCTTCTTTACATAGTCCATACCGACGCGCTGCACCCAGTGCACGGTGCGGTCGAGGTAACGCGCCTCTTCGCGGTAG
>JAUYJO010000160.1 GCA_030700315.1 Gallionella sp. | reverse complement strand
TGGGAGCGCGGGCATCTTGCCCGCATCGTAATCAGGGCAGGGGCACGGCACGCCTTGCCCCTGCTCAAAACGCGATGGATCACGCAAACCTGCGGGCAAGATGCCCGCGCTCCCAAAAACCGTTAATTGTTGTGCATACTTTGATTGGCCACCACTTTCAAATGCACCCCACAGAAATTGCAGCGAGAAGATGCCAAGCTCTGAAGTCTTCCCTCAAAGTTGTAGCGCAGCGCAAAAGGTGCAAATGCATAAATTAAGTTATTCGCCCAAGATGCTATCGAGCAAGATAAATCTCTAATCTATTGTTTTTACAATAAACTGCCTACCTGAGTAGTTGCCAGATTTTTTTCTTTCACCCTGTTCGCTACCCGCGCTATCCATTTGACACGATTGGGGTGGCTCCAGTTTTTCTGGGCGGCAGCTGACAGGATGATTTCGGCTGTTGCCAGCGACTGGAATGACCCATCGAGGTGGAGGAGGACATTATCCGCATAACGGGTTAAACAATCCTGCCCGTAAGCGGTAAGTGGGTGGCGCTCCAATCTGGACATAATTTCCCGCACAAGTTGCCTGTCCGGTTCTATTTGCAGTTTGTACGTCTGAATATTGAGTGCGAGGGTGAGCTGCCCGACCTCGCGTGGATCAAGTTCAGCCGCCTTGAACAGGATGGGCAAAGACGCTTCCGTCCTGTCTGCCAGAATCAGGAAAAATGCATACTCGCTCCAGGCGCGCGCCGACTCCGGGTTGTTATTTAATTCATGATTTAAAAAATCATACGGCGTTGCCCAGATAGTCGCTCTGGTATGCAATTGCAGGGACAGGCTTATGAGCAGACCCGCCAGCAAGGCGAATTTCAATCGGGGGCGGGTGTTTGCAAACGGGGGCCATTGGCTCAGGAAAACGCCCATCGCAAAAATAATTCCATAGCTGGGCAGGTAATTGCGATGCTCGAAGCGCAATTCGAGCGGAATGACCGTGGATTCCAGCAGATGGCCTGCCAGAAACCAGCCGATGCCGAACACAAAAGGAATCGCCCTGTTTTTGCGAGCTGCCCACAGCGCCCCGGAAACCAAGGCCAGCAGTGCGATTACGGCTGCCGCCGTGCTGAGGGGTTCAAACAAACCGCGCGATACTGCGGTGCTTTCGTTTAATAACGACATCTGTTCATTGCGCGGCAGGAGTATCTGGCTCACGTAAGAAAACAGGATGCGTGTTTCGGTCAAAAGCCGCTCCGTGGGAGTAAACCCTCGCAGCGGGTTGAATGGGCCACCCCAGACATAAATCAGATAGGCGAGTATCGCTGCAGCCTGAAGTGCCAGCAATACGAAAATTAGTTTGGCCAAAAGCTGGTTGGCTCGGGTGCCGCGAAAAAACAGGGCTTCCACAATCAACAACAGCACAGGCAGCAAGGCGCCGTTTTCCTTGCTCAATAGCGCAAGAATGCCGCAACCGATGACACCGATTGCGACCAGCATGATCCCGCCGCGAGGCTTGCCCGCAATCAGTATTTCCCGGCCACGGACATAAAGCAAAACGCCGATAACCGCGAACAGCGCGGCCAGTCCGGTCATGCGTTGAACCACATACAGCACGGTTGAGACGTGCAGCGGGTGCAATACCCATAAAGCGGTAATGAGGGCAGCGAGTTGGCGCCGGGATAGGCGGTTCGGTGAAGCAATCTCATAAGCGGCCAGACGCCCGAGCAATGCTTCCGTGAGAAAAAACAGCGCCCAAGCCGTGGCCAGATGAATGCCAATGTTGACCGCCTTGTAATAAAGCGGCGAGAGCCCGTCAAAATAATAATTGAGCGCAAAACTGAGCATGGCCACGGGGCGGTGTAGTGGTCCGGCATTGGAGGAAAACGCCGCCTCCCACAACGATGAAAAAGACCCGGTGTCAATATGAAGCGCGGTGTTGTTGACGATATTCGAATAATCATCCAGCAAAAACGGTCCGCCAAGGCCGGGGGAATAAAGCAGCAAGGTAATCAGCGCAATGAGCGCGAACGGTATCAGCCGTTTGATGACGAAGAGGGCGCGCAACAAAATGGGATCGGGCAAGATATGCTCCGCTTGATTTATGCTTGGGCAGGGCGCCTATTATCCCAGAGCAGGTGCGGGAATGCGGGCAAAAAACAGGGGGAGGCCGAAGCCTCCCCTGTTTTGGTTTGCTGCTACAGATTGAGTAACAAGAAAACCGCAGCCTCCTGTTGTTCTTAACTACCAAGCAAGCAATCAAGCATCAAGGGATAGTAACAGCAGTAGACGGCTGAGTATCACAGGTAATGACGCAAGACTTACCCGTAAGAACTCCAGTACAGCCGCTAGGAAAACCGCCTTCCAGATAAGTGCCACTTTCGCATGCACTGGTATCGCTATATGCGTAACCAGTAGCGCTAACCTTGCTTGACGCATACCTGATTGATGCAGACGAAGCAACCGCACCAGCAACTCCATTCGCTTTGGCCACCTTGGCTTCGGTACTCAAATCGACAAACTTCGGCAACGCAGTCGCCGCCAAAATCCCCAAAATCACGATCACCATGATCAGTTCGATCAAGGTAAAACCCGATTGTTGTTTCATTTTCATTCTCCTCAAGTTTCGAGACTCGTTCCGAGCCTCATCGAAGGGCCGCAGCCCATATGACTACAACATGCACCGCCTCTACGCCGCAGCACAAAGCCGGATGATGTAAGCTAATTGGAAACCCGGCGCACCAGTAAGTTCCAACTGGCGCGGCCAGTTTAACAAATGAGCGTGCTTTGGCAAGTGCAACCTCTTCCAGTGCAACATCTTCCAGCCATTTACTGCCGATTGCGGTTACGTCCAAACAACTTGACTTGTTTGAACCACCTACTCATACTTTGTTGAAAATTTCAACAAAGGAGTAATCTCTTATGGCTACCGTCAATTTCAGTGTGCCCGAGGATGTCAAGGCCGCTTTCAATGCAACGTTCAGCGACCGGAACAAGAGTGCGATCATCGCCGAGTTGATGCGCGAAGCCGTGGAACGGGCGCAACGCAAGCAACGCAGCCATGAGGCTATTGCGAGTATTTTGGAGCGACACAAAAATGCGCCCGCCATTACCGATGATCAGTTTCGCGCCGCACGCGAGGAAGGCAGGCCGTGATTCTGGTAGTAGATGCCAGCGTGGCGATCAAGTGGTTTTTTCGCGACCGAACCGATGAAGTCCATGCGCATCAAGCACTACAAATCCTCGCTGCGGTAAATTCCGAAAAAACGCAACTCCGCCAACCCCTACACTTCATCGCCGAAGTCGCGGCAGTTCTCTCCAGAGAAAAACCGGATAACACAAAAACCGACCTTGCCGATCTTCTCAATATTGAATTTCAGCGCGTCGAATCCTCAGCCATTTACGCCACTGCCTGCGATCTCGCCATCCGCCTGAATCACCACTTGTTCGATACGCTCTACCATGCTGCCGCGCTGCACGAACCCGAGGCCACGCTGATTACCGCAGATCGCCGCTACTACGACAAAGCCAAGGGTGTGGGGCAAATCACTTTACTGGGCGATATGCGGTTCGTGTAACCCATGCTGGCCAACTTGTAGAGGCAAATTGATTCGCACGATGCCGGCTGTTTGGCAACCGTAGCCCGGATGGAATGCAATGGAATCCGGGGAGCTCTCGTGCGTACCCGCAGTTCCCCGGATTCCGCTTCGCTTCATCCCAGATAGTTCATTAGCTCTTGAGGCATTGCAAAATCAATGGGTTGTAGGTCGGGTTTTAACCCGACATGTCGGGCTGAAGCCCGACCTACGTCCAAATGGATTATCTGGGTTCATCCGGGTTACGGTTTTACAGCATGGCAAATAACCGCTACACCAACCAACGGAGCACGACAAAAAACAGGTAGATACTGCCCAGCAGCAGCAACCAGCCAACCCGTTGGGCATGCGCCGCAACGAACTGGTTCACTTGATCGCTGGGAATATCCAGTATTCTGGTGGCGCGGCGTGTCGATACCCATTGGTTTGCCGTCTCTTCGATGCCGCGCAGCATGCTCGGGCGCAGCCAGAGAAACAGGCCGACAAACAGCGCGACCGCTCCGCCGATCAGCGCGGCAAGCGCCAGACTATCCAGCAAGATGTCCAGCCCCCAGCCAGGCATATAGCCTGCCAGGTGTTGCATGGCGATTGCCTTGTCGAACAGCAGGCCGAAATATACGAGGATGTAGCATGCACCGAGGGCAATCGCCATGCCCAGTAGGCGGTGTTGCCGGTAAAACCATTGTTCGATATTGATGCTGTTATCCAGCAATTGATTCATGCGGCGCGTGGAAATCCAGCGGTTCGCCACCCGGTTGATGCGCGCCATGAAATGCGGCTTGAAGATGAGCAGCAGGGAAACCGCAATCCCCGTTAATGCGCCGATAATCAGGAAAATGGCCAGCGATTGCCAGAGAATGATGTTTAACGGATTCGTCATGATGTTGCCCGATCGCACAGGTTGAATAGCATGGCTGCGATTGTACGCTCAGAACCACGCATAAGGCTCGACCGGCATGAACACGATGCCGGTCAGTTCGGCAGGCGCATCCTGCAACGACGGCAGGCGCGAAAGCTCATGGCTCACGACGACATGGAAGCGTATCCATTTCTTGCCGTCCCTGCCCGGTTTGAAATTGTCGGCGTTGCGCAGGACATAGACCAGGTCGCGCGTCTTGAGATCGAACATCCAGTTGCCGGATTCCACGGACAGCGGGGTGGGGTCGTAAAATTCCCCGGCATAATTACGCGGTTTTTTCTGCAGCCAGTTGATCGGATTATCCTGCGCCAGCGCCGCCACATCGGACGGCTTGCCGCGCGTCAGGATTTCGCCATATTGCATAGTCAATGCGCTTTGTATCGATCCCGCGACGGTTTCCATGGCGGACTTTTCGGCCTGCTCCACATAGAACAACATGCGGTTGATGAACAGCCCAGCCATCACTACCACGATGATGATGACCACGACCAGCTCGATCAGGGTGAAGCCGCGTTCAGAGGACAGGGGACGGAGGACAGAGGACAGATGTTTTGTCGCGGCTGCGCCGCGTCTTTTCAACAGCCCGAGCGAAGCTCGGACAAGAATCTGTCCTCCGTCCTCCGTCCTCTGTCCTCTGACCCTCACCGCTTGATCGCCGCTTTGCCGAGATCCCACATCGGCAGGAATACGCCAAGCGCGAGAATCAGCACCAGGATGCCGAGGAACACGATCAGGATCGGTTCGATTTGCGAGCTCAGGGTCTTGACCTCGTATTCGACCTCGCGCTGGTACATGTCGGCCACTTCGAACATCAGCCCGTCCAGGTCGCCGGTTTCTTCGCCCACCGCGATCATCTGCAATACCACCGCATTGAACACACCGGCAGCGGTGGCGGTGCGCAAAATGCTCTCGCCGCGCTCCACACCTTCGCGCATCTTCTCGATGCGTTCGCGCATGAATTCGTTATCCACCACCATGCTGACCACGGTCATCCCTTGCAGTATCGGCATGCCGCTCTTGAAGGTCAGCGCCAGGCTGCGCGCGAAACGCGCCAGCGTGGACTTGAAGATGATCTTGCCGGCAATCGGCAATTTTAATTTGTAGCGATCCCATTGGTAGCGCCCTGCCGGCGTGTTGATAAAGGAACGGAAGCCCAGCACGGCGGCAATGATCACGGCCAGCATCAGCATCCAGTAGTTCACCATGAAGCTGGAAAAGCCCATCAGGATTTTGGTCATGAGCGGAAGCTCGGCGTTGAAACCCGCAAATACTTTCGCGAACGCGGGAATCACGAACAGGTTGATGATCACGATGGCAATCGCCATCGCCAGAATCACAAAACTGGGGTAACGCATCGCGGTCTTGATGCGCTCGCGCATGTCGCGCTCGAATTCCAGGTGGTCGTACAGGCGGATGAAAGTTTCGTCCAGCATGCCGGTCGTTTCGCCGACCTGCACCATGCTGATATAAAACTGCGAAAAGACCTTGGGGTGGCGGCGCATCGCCGCGCTGAGTTCGCGCCCGCTGTCCAGGCTGTCGCGCAAGTCCTGAAGCATCGCGGCGAAAGTCGGGTTCTGCGTCGATTCCTGCAAGCCCGCCAGCGCGCGCATGATGGGCACACCCGCCTTGAGCAGGGTGTACATCTGGCGGCTGAACAGCAGCAGGTCCATCGGGTTGATGGGCTTTTCGGTGAACAGTTTTTTGAACCAGTCCGGTTTACCCACCGCGCCGCCTGCCAGGCCGCCAACCAGGCTGCGCGATGCGCTGATTTCCGTCGGCGTAATGCCGTTTTTCAGCAACTGGTCGGCGACGGCTCCGCTGTCATCGCCCTCCAGCGTGCCTGCCACCTGCTCGCCGCGCCCGTTGCGCCCCTTGTAGGCGAAAGCGCCCATCGTCAGTCTTCCACCTGGTTGCTGATGCGCATCACCTCGGCGGCCGTGGTGCGGCCTTTCTTCAAGGCTTCCAGCGCATGGTCGAGGATGGTTTTGCCGCGCATGTGCAACTGCGCGGCTTCCATGAAATGACTGACGCTCTCATGTGCGGCCGCCTCGACCATTTTGCGGTCCATTTCCAGCATTTCATACACGCCCATGCGGCCGCGATAGCCGGTGCCGTTGCAATGCGAACAGCCGCGCCCATGCAGCAGCCCCCCCCATTGTTCGGGCGGCACGCCCTCGGTCTTCAGCCACTCGCTTTCCTGCGGGGAGGGAATATGTTTCTCGCTGCAACTGCCGCAGATGCGCCGCAGCAGCCGCTGCGCGACGACGACCTGCACCGACGAGGCGACCATGAAGCGCGGCGTGCCCATGTCCACCAGGCGGAACAGCGTACCGGCGGCATCGCGGGTGTGCAGGGTGGAAAACACCAGGTGGCCGGTCATCGCGGCGCGCAAGCCGATCTGCGCGGTTTCCGCGTCGCGCATTTCGCCGACCAGGATCACGTCCGGATCCTGGCGCAACGCGGAGCGCAGCACCCTGGCAAAAGTCAGGTCAATTTTCTCGTTCACCTGCACCTGGTTGATGCCGGGCAAACGATATTCCACCGGATCTTCCACGGTGATGATCTTCTGCTCGATGGTGTTGATTTCGGCCAGCGCGGCATACAGGGTGGTGGTCTTGCCGCTGCCGGTCGGCCCGGTGACCAGCACCATGCCGTTGCTGCGCCGGATGAGCTCGCGGAAGCGCTTCAGCATCTCGTCCGGCATCCCCAGCTTGTCCAGACCGATCATGCCGCCTTCCTGGCGCAGCAAACGCATCACGACCGCCTCACCATATTGCGTCGGGCAAGTGGCGATACGCACATCCACGCCCTGTTCGCGCACCCGCACATGAAAACGCCCGTCCTGCGGCAGGCGTTTTTCCGAAATATCCAGGCCGGACATCAGCTTGAGACGCAATACCAGGGCGGGAGCGATCTTGCTGTCGGCTTCCATTTGCAGGTGCAGCGAGCCGTCGATGCGAAAGCGCACCATCAGGCGGCCTTCCTGCGGTTCGATGTGGACGTCCGACGCGCGGATCATCGTGGCATCGTCAAACAGGGTCTGCAACAGCTTCACCACCGGCGCTTCTTCGGCGCCGGCGGTGGCGGTCATCGCACCGAAATCCACATAACTGTCGCCCAGGTCTTCGCTTAGTTCGCGCGCCAATCCGGTGATTTCCTCGGTGCGCCGGTAGCCGCGGTCGATGCTCTCCAGCAACTGCCCTTCGGTGACCACCGCCACATCGATGTCGCGCCTGACTATGCGCGCAATTTCATCGAAGACAAACAAATCTGTCGGGTCCGCCATGCCGACCAGCAACATCCCGTTGCGCTCCTCCAGCACGATCGCGCGAAAACGCCGCGCCTGGTTCTCCGGCAACAGCCGCACCAACTCGGGGTTGATGTTAAAAAATTTGAGATTGATATAGGGGATATTGAGCTGCTTGGCGAGCGCCTCGGAAATCTGCTCTTCGGTGACAAAGGCGTTTTCTGCCAGCACGCGCCCCAACTTGCGCCCGCTGCGCTTTTGCTGCTCAAGCGAAAATTTGAGCTGCTCCAGCGTGATGAGATTCTGCTGCACCAGCAAATCGCCCAAGCGAACTTTCTCCGGACGCGCCATAATTCTTCTCCCAGAACATTTTTTGTTGTGACAGCTTTTCAGGTCGGGAAGTTAGCCGTTTTCCTCTCCACTTACAAGGGGGCATAGGGCTTTATACCGGCATGTCGGGTTAACGTGCATGGTAGTAGCCACCCATGACAATGAAACGTTTCGTAAAACTTGCTTCACGTTCTACTCAGAACGCCAAACCCCCTCCAGCTCCCCCTTGTCAGGGGGAGAGCCCACCTCCTCCCCTGACAAGGGGAGGCCGGGAGGGGTTTGGGGTTTGG
>JAUYJO010000008.1 GCA_030700315.1 Gallionella sp. | reverse complement strand
AAATCAGTATTACGCCGGAAATGCAGTGGTGTAACCGGGTGTCGAAAGATGCCTTTGCAGAGGCTTGAGCCGTGTGGATCGAAAGACCCATGCACGGTTCTGAGGGGGCTGGGCGCGGGTAACCGCGTCTGGCTACCCGACAAATCCGGGAATCACTTCCCCCGGATTTCATTTCATTCCATCCGGGCTACGCTTGCTGACTCCTGCCTTCGCCGGTGTGTGACAAATTTTTAGAGGTGCCCTTATAAGGTGCAAGCTCGACTTTTGGTGCGCTGTCCGAGTGCCAAGCAGCAACACTTGTGCAACTTTTGTTGGGCAACTTTTGTTTGACAGGGGAGGATGCCTGACTTAGAATGCGCGCCCTTCGAGGTTTACTTAATTGATTTTTAGGAATAGTGGCTATGAAAACATTTTCCGCCAAGTCCCAGGAAGTTCAGCATGACTGGCTTTTGGTTGATGCAGCCGATCAGGTGCTGGGTCGTTTGGCCGCACAGATCGCTTCGCGTTTGCGCGGCAAGCACAAGGCGATTTACACCCCGCACGTGGATACCGGCGATTTCGTCGTGGTGGTCAACGCGGGCAAGCTGCGTGTGACCGGCAATAAGGCGGAAGCCAAGCTGTACCATCGCCACACCGGCTATCCGGGCGGTTTGTACACCACCAATTTCTCCAAAATGCAGGGACGCCATCCCGGTCGTGCCTTGGAAAAAGCGGTCAAGGGCATGCTGCCCAAAGGCCCGCTGGGCTATGCGATGCTGCGCAAGATGAAGGTGTATGCCGGTGCGGCACACCCGCACGAAGCGCAGCAACCGAAACCAGTTAATTTATTGAAGGCTTAATTATATGAGCGTGAATTACAACTACGGAACCGGTCGCCGCAAGAGTGCAGTGGCGCGGGTATTTATGAAGCCGGGCAAGGGCGACATCGTCGTGAACGACAAGCCGGTGGATGAATTCTTTTCCCGCGAAACAGGGCGCATGATCGTGCGCCAGCCACTAACACTGACCGAAACGCTGGGCAAGTTCGACATCATGGTGAACGTCTCTGGCGGCGGTGAAGCGGGTCAGGCTGGTGCGGTGCGCCATGGCATCACCCGTGCGTTGATCGACTACGATGTTAATCTCAAGCCGGTATTGAAGCACGCCGGCCTGGTGACTCGCGATGCGCGCGAAGTGGAACGTAAAAAAGTTGGCTTGCGCAAGGCGCGCCGCAGGAAGCAGTTCTCCAAGCGTTAATATCTGTCTGGCCTGTCGCAAGGCTTGGTTGGATGTTCAGCAAAAGCCGCCTTCTGGCGGCTTTTGCATTGGAGTTGTTGTATCATGCGAAATGTTTTTGAGGGAAGCCGGTAATGATAAAAGTTGGCATAGTTGGCGGGACGGGCTACACCGGCGTGGAGTTGCTGCGCCTGCTGGCGGCGCACCCGCATGCCACGTTGCAGGTGATCACTTCGCGCGCCGATGCAGGTACGCCAGTCAGCCAGATGTTCCCCAGCCTGCGCGGCCATGTGGATTTGCCGTTTACCCATCCGGACGCGGCGCATCTGGAGCAATGTGACCTGGTATTTTTCGCCACCCCGAACGGCATTGCCATGCAGCAGGCGCGCGCGCTGCTGGATGCGGGCGTGAGTGTGATCGATCTGGCCGCCGATTTTCGTTTGCAGGACATCCCGACATGGGAAAAATGGTATGGCATGACCCACGCCTGCCCGGATCTGGTCGGCGAAGCGGTCTATGGCCTGCCGGAAGTGAATCGCGCGCAAATCAAGCAGGCCCGGCTGGTGGCTAACCCCGGCTGTTATCCGACCGCAGTGCAACTGGGTTTCATCCCGCTGCTGGAAGCGGGCGTAGTTGACGCGGGCAGCTTGATTGCCGATGCCAAATCGGGAGTGTCCGGCGCGGGGCGCAAGGCGGAAATCGCCAGTTTGTTCTCCGAGGCAGCGGATAATTTCAAGGCTTACGGCGTGGCGGGACATCGCCATCTGCCGGAAATCAGGCAGGGCTTGGCGCGCGTGACCGGCAATTCGGTCGGATTGACCTTTGTGCCGCACCTCACCCCGATGATACGCGGCATTCATGCCACCTTGTATGGCAGGCTGACGCGCGAGGTGGATTTGCAGGCATTGTTCGAGCAACGCTATGCCGGCGAGCCGTTTGTGGACGTCATGCCCGCCGGCAGTCATCCGGAAACCCGTTCGGTGCGCGGCGCAAACTGTTGCCGCATCGCGGTACACCGGCCGCAGGGCGGCGATACCGTGGTGGTTCTGTCGGCGATTGATAACCTGGTCAAGGGCGCGGCGGGGCAGGCGGTGCAAAACATGAACATCATGTTCGGCCTGCCGGAAGACTCCGCCTTGGGCAACCTTCCGTTGCTTCCCTGAGATGTGGCGGCGCGTCAAACGCAGCTTCGGTATTTCCGCCACGCATCTGGCGGTGCGCCCGCATATCCCGTGGTATTTGCGCTGGGGCTTGACGGTGCCGTTCGTGCTGGGGACGCTGGCGTTGGCTTGGTGGGCCTATGGCAGCGGGCTGGAATCGGCGGGGTTTCATCGCGGGGAAGCCGAGAAGGAATTGACCACATTGCGTGAACAGGTCGCCAAGCTGGGAGCGGAAAACACCCAATTGAGCAGCCAGGTTGCGCAATACGAGCGGCAAATCCAGATGGAGCTGGCCAGCAGCCTGGAAACGTCCAAACAACTAAAAAACCTGTCGGATGAAAACGTCCGCCTCCAGGAGGATCTGGCGTTTTTTCAAAACCTTACCGCAACGCGCGGCGAGGAGGGCGAACTGGGAGTGCATCGCCTGCGGCTGGAACGGGACAAGATGCCCGGCGAATACCATTTGCGCATGCTGCTGGTGCAGAGTGGGCAGCGCGCCAAGGAGTTTGTCGGCAGCTACCAACTGGTTGCGACGGTGTTGAGGAACGGGCAGCGGGCGACACATTTATTTCCGCAAGATGCGCCGGAGAATGCCCAATTTCAGCTCGGTTTCAAGTATTATCAGCGCGTAGAGCAAAGTATCCGATTGCCGCAGGATGCACAACTGGAAGAAATACAAGTGCGGATATTTGAGCGGGGGGCGAGCGAGCCGAAAGTGCGGCAAAGCGTTAGCCTATCTTAAAGAAATTTGGCGTAGGGAGGCTCATGTTCGGTAGAAAACACAGTAAACCGCAAAGCCGCATCGATTCTCTGATCGGCGCGGGCACGACCATCGAAGGTGATTTGAAATTCAGCGGCGGGATGCGCATTGACGGGCAAGTCAATGGCAATGTGGTCGCGGTTCAGGATAAACCGAGCACGCTGGTGTTGAGCGAGCATGCGCGGGTGACTGGCGAGATCAACGTCACCCATCTGGTCATCAATGGTGCGATCAACGGCCCGGTATTCGCCAGCGAATATCTGGAACTACAGGGCAAAGCCAGGGTCAATGGCGACGTGCATTACAAAACATTGGAAATCCAGCTCGGCGCTATCGTCGAAGGGCGTTTGATACACAGCAATGTCGCGGTGCAAGACAAAGTCGTGGCCTTCAAATTGAATAGTGGTGGTGAATAATTTACAGGAGACTAATATGAGCGCAGCAACCGAAACACCCGTGGCAGAAACAAATGACCCGCTGATTTTTACCGACAACGCGGCCAACAAGGTGAAGCAATTGATCGAGGAGGAAGGCAACACCGATCTCAAGCTGCGCGTGTTCGTCAGCGGCGGCGGCTGTTCCGGTTTCCAATATGGCTTCACCTTCGACGAAGAAGCCAATGAAGACGACACCGTGATGACCAAGAACGGCGTGCAGTTGCTGATCGATCCGATGAGCTTCCAGTATCTGTCCGGTGCGGAAATCGACTATCACGAAGGGCTGGAAGGCTCGCAGTTCGTCATCCGCAATCCGAGCGCGGTATCTACCTGCGGCTGCGGTTCGTCTTTTTCGGTCTAATTCCATTTCCAGTTAAAGAAGCCTATAATCACGATCACCAATAGTGGTGGAGATGATCTATGGCAAGGCTGGCAGGTGGGCATGAGTTTTTAGAAGCGGCTGTCACACAAGCGGCTAACGCAAAGACAATCAGCGA
>JAUYJO010000007.1 GCA_030700315.1 Gallionella sp. | reverse complement strand
ACCGATTTCACACCTCGCAACGCCTCCAAACCTACCTTCGCCTTGAACTCCGGGGTGTGGGTTTTACGCTTCTTCGCTTCGCTCATTTCTTTTCTTCCTTTATGACAGCGCACATCTTAAACTGCTGTCTTGAAAACAGGGTTCACTATATGAATCAATGTAAACAACCCTGCCATATTTGTTTACATCTAACTTGCCTTCCAAAATTAAGCGGTCAACAACGGGTTTGTTATATACAAGTAGCTGTTTTATTTTATTCCATTGCGCCCATCCACAACGTTGACGTTGTAACCCTTTACGATAACCGCTTGCTGGCTAGCTGTTGGTTCAACAGAAATTGGACTAAACGTGTAATTATTGCCCTTCGTATAGAAAAACATTGAATCGTGCATGTTCTGGTATTTTGAACTGCCAGCCGTCCATCTTCGGTAGTGCCAAATTACCTCGTTTTTAAAATTTTCTTTCCCGAAGATTTCATCCATTGCAATCTTGACGTAATGTCCGACATGCCAATCCAGATGCACGTAGATTGAACCGCTGTCACTCAGCAGCTCGCGCATCAAAATCAACCGGGGCGTAATCATCGCCAGATAAGAAGCCGTGCCGTCGCTCCAGGTGTCCGAGTAGGCGAACTGCTCGATCACGGTGGGCTTCTGTTCCAGCTCCACGCCGGGCAGCGTGACCTTGGTGCGGTAGTCGGCTTTGGAATCAAACGGCGGGTCGATGTAGATCAAATCCACCTTGCCGCGCAAGCTGGGCGTTTGCTCGTCGCCTGCCAGCAGCGCGGCCATTGCCAGCAGGTTGTCTCCGTAGATCAGGCGGTTGTGCCAGATACCTCCCCCCCAACCCCTCTCCCGCAAGCGGGCGAGGGGAGCACATGCGTGGCTATCGCATCTTGTCTGGCATTGGCGCTGACCCAGTCCTGCACGGCACTGTCCTTGGCGGGCAGCACCCATTCGCGGGTTTGCAGGCTGACGCGGTGACGGCCTTCAATGCTTTCCAGAATGCGCTCGGCTTCCTTGCGGCCATTGGCGACGATTTCGGGGAGTTGTTCCAGCAGGGTTTTAGCCATAACCGCATGTTCATAAAAAAGTGAACACGAAGTTTATATCAAAATGAACAGAAAGTTTCATTTATAAGGCAGGAGAATTTAACTTTCTGTTCATGGATGAAAAAGCTGAATTCAGTCAGCGATTGCGCAAAGCAATCGAAGATGCCGGTTATCCCGTGCGCCCGATAGTGTTGGAACGCGAGTTCAATACGCGTTATTGGGGGCAGTCGGTAACAGTACAGGCCGTGCGCCGCTGGTTGCGCGGCGAGGCAATTCCGTCACAGGAAAAATTGCAGGTATTGGCGGACTGGCTGAAGGTGGAGCCGCATGTGCTGCGCTTTGGTGAACAGGCGGTTAAATCCATCCGCGCCAAGCAAAAGAAATGGGACGATGGCATCGGCTATCAGGAGCGCGAGGTATTCGAGGCGTATCTCAGCTTGCCCGTGCCGCAGCGCAAGATCGTGCGCGAGGTGATCCAGACTTTCGCCAAAGCTTTTCCGGCGGAAGAAAAAATCTCCGGCAAACCCGTCAAATCAAGTCGCTGAAACACCCGCGCACAACTTCAGCTTCTCGCTTCGCGTCATTCGTTTGATCTCCCTCTCACGCTTCGATGCGACCGATCGGTCGGTGCAAGGCTCGGCAAACACCAACTTCACCGGCACACGCGTCCGCGTGTATTTTGAGGCCGTGCCGGCATTGTGCGCCGCGAGGCGCTTTTCCAGATCGTTGGTGATGCCGCAGTACAGGGTGTCGTCGGCGCAGCGCAGCAGGTAGCAGAACCAGTTCACAAAACACCCTCTCCCTAGCCCTCTCCCGCAAGCGGGAGAGGGAATGCTTTGCGCCGCAGCCAGGCGTAGGCCAACATCAGCGCGATCAGCAGCATCACTGCCGCGTTGCCCCAGCGCACATAAGGGGTGATGCCTTGATAGCCTTGCGCCAGGCCATTCAGCACGGCTTCCCGATGTTGCGGCAGTTGTTGCAGCACCTTGCCGTCCGCGCCGATGATGGAGGTCACGCCGGTGTTAGTGGCGCGCAGCATCATGCGGCCGCTTTCCAGCGCGCGCAGTTGTGAAATCTGGTTGTGTTGCGCCGCCGCGTGTGAATGCCCGTACCAGGCATCATTGGTGAAGTTCACCAGCAGCGTGGCCTGCGGCAGCGCGCGGATGATCTCCTCGCCAAACACGTCCTCGTAGCAGATATTCGCCGCGACACGCTGGCCAGCAACCTCAAGCGGCGCTTGGCGCGCATCGCCGCGCGCCAGGTCGCCCATCGGGATGTCGAGCACGCCGTTGATGAGCCAGCCGAGCAGCGGGCGCAGCGGAATGAATTCGCCGAACGGCACCAGATGCTGTTTGCGGTAATGCTGCTCGCCCGCCGTGCCGAGCGTAAACACGCCGTTGTAGTAGCTGCCGTTGTCGCGCTCGAAGGAGCCGATCAGGATGTCGCCGCCGTTTTGCCTGGCGTGGTCGCGCAGTTGTTCGGCCAGCTCCGGCGGCACCTCGTGGCGCAGCAGCGGCAGCGCGGTTTCCGGCAGGATGGTAAGGCGCGCCGGATTTTGCAGGGTCAGGCGGCGGTAGGTTTCCAGCGTGCCGGGCAACGCATCTTCGTCGAACTTGAGGTCCTGCGCAATGTTGCCCTGCACCAGTGCGACGCTGACCGGTTCGCCATGCGGCTGCGTCCAGGCGACGCTGCGCAATGCCGCGCCGCCGATCCACAGCATCAACAGAGCGGCAAATGCCGCCCCCCTCTCCCTAGCCCTCTCTCCCAAGGGGCGAGGGGACAGTAGCAGCGCCAGCAGCCCCGCACTCACCGCCGCGGCCAGCGACACGCCATATACGCCGAACAGCGGCGCGTAACCCGCCAGCGGGCTGTCGCTGTGCGCATAGCCCAGCGTGAGCCACGGAAAGCCGGTGAAGATTGTGCCGCGCAGCCATTCGATCAGCACCCACATAGCCGGCATCGCCAGCACCATGCGCAGCATTTTATTGTTTACAGAGCAACGCGCCTGCGCATAACCGGCCAGCGCCGGGAACAGGGCGATGAAGGCGGCAAACAGCAGCGTGGCAAGCAATGCCAGCGGCAGCGGCATGCCTCCGTAATCATGCAGCGCGACATAGATCCAGCCGATGCCCGCGACGAACAGCCCCATGCCGAAGCTGAAGCCCAGCCACGCCGCCTTGGATGGCCTGTCGGCGCGGCTCCACAAGGCGAACAGCACGGCGATCGCCAGCACCGGGATGACGAATACCCCGAACGGCGCGAAACCGAGCACGCACAGCAGGCCTGCCACAAATGCAGCGGCCAGGGATTTTTGAGTTTTGTTCATCAGGAAAGCCGCAACATAAAACGCGCGAAGAATAACCGATTCCTTCCGATAGGGCATTTGTGATTAAATCGCGCCCTGATTACTCGGGAACACTTTACGTCATGGAAAAAATACGCCTCTCCAAACGCATGTCCGAACTCGGCCTGTGCTCGCGCCGCGAAGCGGACGGTTATATCGAAAAAGGGTTGGTGGAAGTCGATGGCGAAATCGTCAGCGAGCTGGGCAGCAAGGTTTATCCGACCCAGCAAGTCGTCTTGCGCAACGCAGCGCAAAACATCCAGCAGCAGCGCGTGACGATCCTGCTCAACAAACCCATCGGCTACGTATCGGGGCAGGCCGAGCACAACCACAAACCCGCTGTCACCCTGATCGACAGCGCGACACACTGGGCGGAAGACCCGTCGCCGTTGCGCTTTCATCGCAGTCAGATGCTTGGCCTCGCCCCGGCGGGTCGCTTGGATATTGACTCACAGGGTTTGCTGGTGCTCACCCAGGACGGTCGCATCGCCAAGCAATTGATCGGCGAGGATTCCAAGGTGGACAAGGAATATCTGGTACGCGTACAGGGCTCGCTGAAAGACAGCGGGCTGGCGTTGCTCAACCAGGGGCTGAAGCTGGACGGAGAATATCTCAAACCCGCCAAGGTGACCTGGCAAAACGAAGACCAGTTGCGCTTCGTGCTGCGCGAGGGCAAGAAACGCCAGATCCGCCGCATGTGCGAACTGGTCGAGCTAAAGGTGACGGGCTTGAAGCGCATTCGCATCGGCAAGGTGAAGCTGGGGAATCTACCGGTCGGACAGTGGCGCTATCTGGGCGAGAACGAGCAGTTCTGAGAAGTCTTGGTTTGGGAAGTCTTGGTTTTGGGAAATCGCAACTACTCAGGTGCTGCCGCTTTTCTCCTTCCCCTTGGAAGGGGGCTGGGATGGGGGTAGAAAGGTGGGGTATAAAGATGCTTTGCGATGATTCCACCCTTCCACCCCCATCCTAACCTTCCCCCTTCCAGGGGGAAGGGACTGGTGTTGTAGCTATTTCCCAGCATACTACTTTGACCTGAGTAGTTGCGAGAAATCTTATTTTTTGGAAGTCTTGGATTCGTAGCCCGGATGCAGCGATAGCGGAATCCGGGGCATCGCCCCCTTCCCCGGATTACACTGCCCCCGGATTAGTCGGGTAGCCAGACGCGGTTACCCGCGCCCAGCCCCCTCAGAACCGTGCATGGGTCTTTCGATCCACACGGCTCAAGCCTCTGCAAAGGCATCTTTCGACACCCGGTTACACCACTGCATTTCCGGCGTAATACTGATTT
>JAUYJO010000242.1 GCA_030700315.1 Gallionella sp. | reverse complement strand
CTCAGTCTCCTTGATCTGATCGGGGACATCCCCCGCGATCAAGGATCGGAGATTTTTACGTCAATTGCAGCAAGATAAGTTGTGGGGCTGATAGAGAACGGTGGGGGCGGAGCACCACCGCGTAGCGGTTTAGTTCAACGTGAAGTAGACACCCTAAAACGCGCCGTGAAAGGCACGTTCAAGGTGTATAAACTGGCACTCCGCTTGCAATGCCTTGTTTCTATGCTGCGTGAAAATACGGCACCCCCTAATTTTTCCGAAAAAGACACCACACAAAATCTCATGAGCTTTATCAAGCGCACCAAGTTGTGAGAAAAATTCAGGGGCAGGAATCAACTTGCCGAATTGGCACAAAGAAACAGATGAAGGGTTTGGCGTCACGTTGAAGCCTCTTTGAACAAGTATGCTGCTGGCGATAATTCCCGGCTGGCAAAACAAATTGATTTGCGGGAATCAACATAATGAGGCGGGATGGTTTCCACGCTTCACCCCACCCCGTTTGGGATGAGTTTGCGCCAGCTCCTGTTCTGGGGTTCCGCCGGTTGCCCCGTACCGTGCATGCGGTGCAGTGTGCGTTGCGGCGGATATGCAAGTGCGGCGACTGTATGGGAGTCCGTGAGTGGCTGTCAACAGCAATATGCTATTTTGTTTCCCAAAGATATTGTATTAAACAGACCGCGCCCCATACGGCCTATGCCGTTCCCTCTCATCCAGTCATGGAAGAAGATCCGAGCGAAACAGTATCGATAGCTATCGCTTGAACCTCACTGATGCCGGGTATAAGGTATTTCAAATCCTGCGGTTCATCCACATCGTGCAGCATTCGCCCGACATGCGCCGCCCAACCGAGCTGCCCGATGCGCGCGAGGGTAATGCCAAAAACGCCATCGGTGCTCCAGGGTATATCGCTGAACAGTAATGCATCAAAGCGCTTGATGCCCAGCAACGCATAACCGCCGTCCACCGTGCCATGCATAACCGTATCGTGCGCCTGCAATGCTTGCGCGGCTTCGCGCAGCAAGTCGGCAGACATTTCCACGCAGTCGGTGCCGATCAGCAGTACCTGCTTGTCATGGGTCAGCGCGCGTTGCGCAGCACGCGCCAGCCGCGCCCCGAGATCGCCTTCGCCTTGCTCGAAAATATCGATGTCTGCCGGGAGTGGTATGCCGCGCCATGCGGGAAGATGAGGCGCCGGGGTGGCGCACAATTCGACCACGCCGATCTTTGCCGCGATAGCTTCGCGTAGCGTATTGAACAACATCTGCTGCGCCAGTTCGGCTGCGCCTTTCGCACCGAGCGCCGGAATCAGGCGCGTCTTGGCCAAGCCGGGCAGGGGTGCTTTGGCAAAAATGATTATCCGGGTCATCGGTATAATCCGGCCAATTCAGCGGCAGGCACGCCACGCCAATATAGCCAGCGCAAGCGCCACATCAGCCAGATGGTTTTCCATACGCCATGCGCTTCCCAACGACGCCCGGAAGTGGTCACCCGCTCCGCTAGGCAAACCGGCCTGGACAGTGCCAGCAGCCGCTTGGACATCTCGACGTCTTCCATCAAAGGCTGATCCGGAAAACCGCCCGCCGCGTCAAAAGCGCGGCGCGTCATGAACATGGCCTGGTCGCCGGTAGCGATGCCGCTGAGACGCGAGCGCCAGTTCATCAGGGCGGCGACCACCCGCAACAGCAACGGGCGGCCAGCGATACGCACATCGAAACGCCCCCATACATGGCAGTGCGCTCCCTCCTCTTGCTGGAGGGCAGTCTCAAGGGTCTGCTCCGCTGAAGAGGGCAGTCGGGTGTCGGCATGCAGAAACAACAAAACATCGCCCTTGGCGCCTGCCGCGCCTGCATTCATTTGCCGCGCCCGGCCACGCTCGCTGCAAATTATCTGCACGCCCATGCGTTTGGCTAATTGCAGCGAGCCGTCCCCGCTTCCCCCGTCCACCACAATCACCTCACGGTCGCGCCCGCCTGACAAGGCAAGATGCCCAAGCAAGCTAGGCAATTCTTCTGCCTCATTGAACACTGGAATAATGATGGAGAGTAGCATACCCGCTAAGCCGGGAGTATCAATTGAAAATGGTTAGTGTTTCTGTATCAGTTGCACGATCCGTTTGGCGATCAACGGAAATACGCCCAACAAAGCGAAAGACAGCATCACTCCCGGCGAGGCGATGCCGGACAGGCTATCGATGCGCGCGAGTTGCGCTCCCGCATTTACAAACACCATGCTTCCGGCCAGCATGCCCAATTGGCTCACCCAGTAATAAGTGCGTACCCTGATTTGGGTCAGTCCCATCAGCAAGTTGACCAGGAAAAAAGGGAAAACCGGCACGAGGCGCAGCATGAAAAGATAAAGCGCTCCGTCCTTTGCCATGCCCTCGTTGATCCCCTTTAGGCGGTCGCCAAAGCGCTGCTGCACAAAATCGCGCAGCAAGTAGCGCGAGATGAGGAACGCAAGTGTCGCACCCACCGTTGACGCAAAAGAGGCAAACAGTGTGCCGTACCAGAAACCAAACAAGGCGCCTATTAGCAATCCCATGATTGCCGCAAACGGCAAGGACAGGGCCACGACGATCACATACAGCGCAAAGGCGCTCAGCGTGACCCGCCAGGGATGCTGCTCCAGCATGGCTGCGAACCACTCCCGGTTCTCCTTGAGCGCATCCAGCGTCAAGTATTGATCGAGGCCCATGGCAAAAAACAGGGCGATGGCCGCGACCACCAATCCGGCCAGAAGTAATTTTTTCATAAGCCTGTTTAGTTATGCAGCGCGCCACCGCAACTGCTGCCTTGCCCCGCAGTGCAGCCATAGCAGTGATCGGCGACGCGGATAGGGTTGCCGCCCAAACCGGTTTGCAGTAAATCGCGCAGATGCGGGCGGCCCTTTTCGTCCGGCAACGCCAGCCCGAGTTGCTGGTTGAAATCGCAGTCATACAGATAGCCCTGCCAATCCACGCTGACCAGATTGCGGCACATCACGTTATCAAGATTGGCGGCGGAATAACTCTCCTTGAGCATGCGCATGTAGTCGTTGAATTGTCCCCTGGAAATCAGCGTGCTGCCAAAACGCTGGATGGGCATATTGGTCATCGTGAACAACTGGTTGAAGACGATGCCGAAACGCTCGGACAGTTCGCGCCGGTAAGCCGCCTGCAACGCAATCTGGCCGGGAGGCAGCGCGGGGCCTTGCGGGTTGTAGACCAGGTTCAGGATGAGGCCGCTGCCCTCGTGCCCATAGCCCAGCGCATTGAGTTGCAACAGCGCCGCGACGCTCTTGTCGAACGTGCCATCGCCACGTTGCTGGTCAACATTTTCCTGCAAATAGCACGGCAGCGACGCCACCACTTCCACATCGTGGCCGGCCATGAATCCGGCGAGGTCATCCTGCCCGTGCTCGAACAGGACGGTCAGGTTGCAGCGGTCCATTACACGCACGCCCATGGCGGTTGCCTTGCTTACCAGATCGCGAAACTGGCGATGTATTTCCGGCGCTCCGCCGGTCAGGTCGAGCGTGCCGATCCGGCGCGCGGCCAGCACCCGAAGAACCAGCTCCAGCGTCTCCTCATCCATCATTTCCTGGCGGTTGGGGCCGGCGTTGACGTGACAATGCAAACAGGATTGGTTGCATCGATAGCCCAGATTGACCTGCAACGTGTCGAGCTTGCCGCGATGCAGCGCAGGAAATCCGGTGGCCTGTAACAGGGGTAAAACAGCGTGCATCATGTTCCTCAATGTAGTGGGTAAAGGCTCTGATTAAAAATCATTTTTTCTGGAAATCTGTTGCTGCACTCATGTGCAAAATACGGCAAATACCCGCAGATTGTAACAGGGTCATGCGCAATTCATGCGCTCTGCCAAGCTGAAACAGGCCCCGAAATTCCCTACAAAACTCGTTTTAAATTTGTTAACATGCGCGCCACTGCCGTAATTGGTTTCTGGTTGGCTCGCCGTAACGCCGTCTTAATTTCCCTTTGGGAAGTGACGGGTCTGACGGCCAGTGTGTAGCTGACCTGGCTCGGGTGCGACGGAATGTACCGTATCAAAGCGCTGCCAGCGAGCAGGTCAGCAGATCCTAATGAGGTGCGAAGCTCCACGTTCGCGATGAATCCGTCGCCTATCCGGATTTTTGGGAGCTTTCCATACGCGCGAATCCCATCACGGGGTTTGGCGTAGACATCATCCTATCTGCCTTCCTTTGCGAGTCACGGCCGCGCCTTCTTTAATTTTATTTAACTGGAGGTTCCCATGTTTACACGCATGTTAGGGGCGCTGCTATGCGCACTGCTGGCTTTTCCTGGTGCTGCAATGTCCAAGGAAAGGAGCGGCGAAGTCGAGCTTGCCGTCACCATTGCCGCTTCGGACGACAGCAAGGATGTCAGGGTCTGGATTCCCTATCCGGTATCGAGCAGCGCACAGGACATATCCAATGTCAGGATAAGCGGCAATTTTTCGCAAAGCGGTATTTACGGCGAGAAAGAAACCGGCAATTTGGCCCTGTATGCCGAATGGGCAACGCCGACAAAAGACCGCGCCATCACGCTGACGTTTGATGCCACAGCGCGGGAACAGACCAGAAAAGATTTTCCCGCAGCGGAGTCTGCTATTACCGCCGAGATAAAAGAGTACCTCAAGAGTACAGCATTCATTCCGACCGACGGCAAGGTCAGGGAAATCGCCCTCAGCATCACCAACGACAAGCAGACGATACGTGAAAAGGCGCGCGCCGTTTATCAGTGGGTGATCGAAAATACGGTACGCGACCCCAATGTCAAAGGGTGCGGCACCGGTGAAGTTGAAAAAGTAATCGCGAAGCGGGGCGGCAAGTGTGCCGACATCAGTTCGGTGTTTGTCTCGGTCGCCAGGGCGGCGGGCGTGCCGGCGCGCGAAGTGTTTGGCCTCAGGCTGGGCAAGAAGGATGACGAGGACATGACCGGCGGGCATCACTGCTGGGCCGAATTCTATGTGCCCGGTTACGGCTGGGTGCCCGCCGATCCGGCTGATGTCAGGAAGGCCATGCTGGTAGACAAACTGGAAATCAAGGATGCCCAGAAGGTTATCGACTACTACTTTGGCGCAGTTGACGAATACCGGGTTGCGCTGGCTACGGGCGGAAGAGGTTACTACTTGAACCCGCGCCAGAACGACGGCCCGCTAAACTATTTCATGTATCCCTATGCCGAGGTCAACGGCAAGTCCCTCGAATGGCTGGCTGCCCAGACCGACCTGAAATTCAAAGTCAGGTTTAAGGCGCATTGATCGATAGACGTGGCGAATACCGGATGGTGCAAATTTTTGATAATTTTAAATTGGATCGGATCATGAAGAAACTGGCATTTGTTGCAGCCTTGGCTTTATCAATAACGAGCGTACAGAACGTGATGGCGGCCGAAGCCATCAGCGTGCTCGGCGATCCCTGCACGGCGCCCCTGGCCAAAAAACTGGGGGAAGCATTTACCAAGAAGACCGGTAAAGCTGTAAAAGTTGAAGCGCAAGCCTGCGCCGCCGGCATTTACAAGGCCAGCCAGGGCGAGGTCAATGTTGGCGTGAGCACCCATGAGGTCGTGTTGAGCTACCTCCCGGATGGCACCGTCAATACGGTCATCGCCAAGGCACCCACGGTAGTGCTGGTTCACAAGAACAACCCGGTCAACGACCTGAAACTCCAGCAACTCAAGGATATCCTTGCCGGCAAGATCAGGAACTGGAAAGAAGTCGGCGGCAACGACCTGGAAATCAAGAATGTGCTCCTGCAACCCTGCACGACCACGATTTTTTCCAAGACCTCGGCACCGTTCGGCAAGGACATCAAGCGCCTGACGCCAAGTACGCCAATGGATCCCGTGACAGGCACCAACAAGATGGTTGAGTCGGATGAAGGGGCGATGGGGCTTCAGATTTACGGTTACGAAAGCGCCGATGTCAAGGTACTGACCGTAGACGGTTATCTGCCCGATGAGAAAACCTTCCCGTCGAACTACAAGTTCTATCAGGATTACAACGTGGTCACCAAGGTTAATCCCAGATTGTCCATTAGAAATAATCATCCCTCATTCATGCCCGAACCGATGCAGGCCGGGATCGATTGCGGCTTGAGCCCAAAGCCCCTCGAACCATTGCCGTCGTCGGCGAGTCACAGCCAATCGCAATACATTTT
>JAUYJO010000240.1 GCA_030700315.1 Gallionella sp. | reverse complement strand
AGGGGAGGAGGCTAGGCACTCCCCCTGCCAAGGGGGAGCTGGAGGGGGTTTGGGGTTTGGGGTTTGGGGTTTGAATTTGTGTTGTTTCACGTTACTAAACTATCTGGGATATTTCCACATCAGTTTGAATCGCACCCTACTCGCCATGCCCGTTAGCGCATGGCAGGCATTCGCTGTAAAATCGCGGCCTCATTTCAACTTGGCCATCATTCCATCATGCGCGTTTCACAATTTTTTATTTCCACCCTGAAAGAAGCCCCCTCCGAAGCGGAGCTGCCCAGCCACAGGCTGATGCTGCGCGCCGGCTATATCCGCAAATTGGCCAGCGGCCTGTATACCTGGATGCCGCTCGGTTTGCGCGTGCTGCGCAAGGTGGAAAATGTGGTGCGCGAGGAAATGGATAAAAGCGGCGGAATCGAGTTACTGATGCCCGCCGTGCAGCCCGCCGAGCTGTGGCAGGAAACCGGGCGCTGGGCGGTATTCGGCCCGCAGATGCTGAAAATCAAAGATCGGCATGACAACAGTTTCTGTTTCGGCCCGACACACGAAGAGGTGATCACCGACATCGCACGACGCGAAATCCGCAGCTACCGCCAGTTGCCGGTCAACTTCTACCAGATCCAGACCAAGTTCCGCGATGAGGTGCGGCCGCGTTTCGGCGTGATGCGCGCGCGCGAATTCGTGATGAAGGACGCCTATTCGTTCCATGCCGACTATGCAAGCCTGGAGCACACTTACCAAGTCATGCATGACACCTACAGCCGTATCTTCACCCGTCTCGGCTTGCAATTCCGCGCCGTCACAGCGGACACTGGCGCAATCGGCGGCAGCGGCTCGCATGAATTTCATGTGCTGGCGGATTCCGGCGAGGATGCGCTAGCCTATTGCCCCGCTTCCGATTACGCGGCGAATGTGGAGATGGCGGAGGCGGTTGCGCCGGCGGCGCTGCGCGCGCCAGAAACACAGGGGATACAAAAAACCATCACCCCCGGACAGCGCTCCATCGAGGAGGTTGCGGCATTCTTCAACACCTCCGCACAAAGCATATTGAAATCTATCGCAGTAATGACGCATGAAGGCGAATTTATGCTGTTGCTGTTGCGCGGTGACCACACCTTGAACGAGATCAAGGCCGGCAAAGTGCTGGGCGAATTCCGCTTCGCCAGCGACGACGAAATCCACCGCAACATGAACTGCCGCGCCGGATATATCGGGCCGGTTGGCGGCAGTATGCGCATACTGGCTGACCGTTCCGCCGCCGCACTGAGCGATTTTATCTGCGGCGCGAACGACGACGGCTTCCATTACACCGGGGTAAATTTCGGACGCGACGTGCATCTGGACGAAGCGAGCGTACATGACTTGCGCAATGTCGTCGCGGGCGACCCGTCGCCGGACGGCCAAGGCACGCTGGAAATCTGTCGCGGCATCGAGGTCGGCCACATTTTCCAGTTGCGCCAGAAATATGCCGAAGCGCTAAAAGCCACTTTTTTGGATGCACAAGGCAAGGCGCAGATCATGGAAATGGGCTGCTACGGCATCGGCGTATCGCGTATCGTGGCCGCCGCCATTGAGCAAAATTATGACGAGCGCGGCATTATCCTGCCGGCGGCAATGGCACCTTTCCAGGTCGCCATCGTACCGATCGGCATGGGCAAGAGCGCGACCGTGCGCGAGGCGGTGGAACAACTCCATGCTGGACTTGTCGGAGCAAGCATTGAGGTATTGCTGGATGACCGCGACGAGCGTCCCGGCGTGATGTTTGCCGATATGGAGCTGGCCGGCATCCCGCACCGCATCGTCGTCGGCGAGCGCGGCCTGAAGGAGGGTAATGTGGAATATCAGGCGCGGCGCGATACCCAAGCGCAATCCATCCCCTTGCAAAGCACGCTGGAGTTCATAAAATCGAAACTATGTGGCTGACTTACAACAGAATTGCCCGCCATGTCACGGTATTGCTGTATCTGACGGGGGCGCTGTTTGCCTGCGGCGCATATGCGGGCGCGCAGGCTTATGTGCCGCTTTCCGCCAGCGTGCGCGCGGTATTGCAGCGCAGCGTATCGGATCAGGCGACGCCCAAGCTGGCTTTTGCGACGCAATACGAGGCCGATGCCTGGCTGAATGAAATGTCGCGGCGCTTGCAGAAACACATCCCCGATGCCGAGTCACGCCTCGACTTTCTGAGCACGGTGCATTATGAAGCGACCCGCGCCGGCCTTGAAGCGGAGCTGGTGTTGGGGTTGATCGAAGTGGAGAGCGGTTTCAAAAAATATGCTGTTTCGAGAGTGGGCGCACGCGGCTATATGCAGGTCATGCCGTTCTGGGTGAAGGAAATCGGCACAGCGGAACACAACCTGTTCCACCTGCGCATCAACCTGCGCTACGGCTGCACCATCCTGCGCCACTATCTGGACATGGAGAAGGGTAATCTGTTTCGTGCGCTGGGCCGCTACAACGGCAGTCTGGGTCGCTCCGAATACCCGGATTTGGTGCGCGCCGCCTGGCATAACAACTGGGCGTTACCGCATCGGACAGTAAACAGCGAGCCTCATCGGACGGCAAACGGCGAACCGGATCAGACAGCAGGCAGCGGCCATCCGGCTCCCGACAGTTAATCGAACTTTTTGCTCTTGATATAGGCCTCGATGCTCGCGCGCGTCACTTCCCCGGCCTGATAACTCACCTGCGCACCGTTCGGCGCGTATAGATAACTGGTCGGCAACACGTCCACCTCTCCGATCTGGGCAGTAATTTTGTCATCGCCTATCACCAAGGGATAGCTGATGCCGTGTGCCTCGGCGAATTTAGCGACTTTTTTGCGCGATCCGGAATCGACAGCAATGCCGATCACCATCACCTTGCGCGCGTCATGCAGGCTGACCAGTTCTGGAATTTCGTTCAGGCACGGCGGACACCAGGTCGCCCAAAAATTCACCAACACCCACTTACCGCGATAATCCGCGAGGCGATGCGCCTTGCCTTGCATATCTTCCAGCAAAAAATCCGCCGCCTGGCCCGAAAACGACAAAGCCAGCAATGGCCATATCAGCAACTTGCGTAACATGCTTACCCCGTGCTCCGTTTAACCCAGATAATCCATTTGGACGTAGGTCGGGCTTCAGCCCGACATGTCGGGTTAAAACCCGACCTACAACCCATTGATTTTGCAATGCCCCAATAGCTAATGAACTATCTGGGTTTAAAAAAATATTCCTTATATGAGGGCATTTTTCTTGGAAGGTTTAATAATTCCCTCCATGCCACCCCCAGCGCTAAAAAGCCGCGCATTAAAGCGTAAATGCTCACCCCGATGCAAGCGGCATGAACAGCTTTCCCCCTCAACACAATTTATCCCAGATATTCATCAGCCATTGCGGCATTGCAAAATCAAGGGGTTGTAGGTCGGGTTTTAACCCGACATGCCTGTCCTGAGCCTGCCGAAGCGGTCGGGCTGAAGCCCGACCTACGTCCAAATGAATTATCTGGGTTTATATGGATCACCACCATGCGGTCGGTCGGCTTGAAGCCCCCCACATTCAACCCCAAAAAATCGATTTTTGTTAACCCAATCTGCCATCCAAGTCAATTTATTTATCAAAACATCCAAGCCAAAAAATGCTTGCAAAAAAATCTCAATACCCTAGAATTAGTAAAAATCAGGGAGGAAACCACTAGATGTAGTGGTTTTTTGTTTTATGGGCTATTGCAGCCCACGTCATCAAGGGGGTGCATTGTGCTCGTTACAGAAAGAATTTTATCTTCAACATCTGCCCGCAATATTTCCGAATTTTCCGCTTCACCTGACACACCGCACGACCAACACAAAACCAGCTCACACAATAATCTTGCCATTCATGTTGTGTCGGCAAAAGCGCCTGCCATCTCCTTGCAGGACGGCCAAATGGCAGGCGAACCCGTTGCAGGGTTCAAAGTTGAAGCGGCACAAGAAATCAGCACCGAAGTATTGCTGGAGAAATACGCGGAACCCGGCGAGACTTCCATCGATGATGTACGCCGCCGCGTGGCGCGCGGTCTGGCGCAATCCGAGAAACCGGAGCAGCGCGCCAAATGGGAGGAAACCTTTTTTCGTGCCCAAGGGAACGGTTTTGTGCCGGCCGGTCGCATCAACTCGGCGGCCGGCCTAAAAATTCAGGCAACCCTGATCAACTGCTTTGTGCAGCCGGTGGGGGATTCCATTTCCGGCATCAGCAACGGCAAACCGGGCATTTATGACGCGCTGCAACAGGCGGCGGAAACCATGCGGCGCGGCGGCGGCGTCGGTTATGATTTTTCTTCTATTCGCCCCGAAGGCGCGCACGTCAAAGGCACGAATTCCCGCGCCAGCGGCCCGATTTCCTACATGCGCGTGTTTGACCGCTCCTGCGAAACCGTCGAATCGGCCGGCGCGCGGCGCGGCGCGCAAATGGGCGTGTTGCGCTGCGATCATCCCGACATCGAAAAATTCATCCACGCCAAGGACAAGGGCGACCTGCGCAATTTCAACATCTCCGTGGGCGTCACGGATGCCTTGATGCTCGCCGTGGAAAACAACCAAGACTTCGAGTTGGCGCATGCCGCCGAACCGTCTGCCACACTCAAGGAACAAGGCGCAACACAACGCACCGACGGCAAGTGGATATATCGCAAAATACCGGCCGCCGATTTGTGGAAACAGATCATCGCAAGCACCTACGACCATGCCGAGCCCGGCGTCTTGTTCATCGACCTGATGAACCGCGACAACAACCTGTCCTACATCGAGGTAATCGAAGCCACCAATCCGTGTGTCACCGCCGACACATGGGTGATGACCGGATCAGGCGCAAGGCGGGTACGCGAACTGATCGGTAAGCCCTTCGCCGCGCTGGTCGACGGCAAGTGCTACCAGACCGAATCGCAAGGCTTTTTTTTCACCGGCACCAAACCCGTGCTACGCCTGAAAACAGCTGAAGGACATTCCTTGCGCCTGACCGAAGACCACCAAATACTGCGCGTTTCCAGCATGACGCGCTACACGCGCAAAACGGAGTGGGTCAAAGCAGGCGAACTGCGCGCCAACGATCAAATCGTTTTGCACGATCATCGCGCCATGCACACCTGGAACGGCTTACACAATGAAGATGAAGGCTATCTGCTCGGCTTGCTGATCGGTGACGGCACACTCAAGAACGATAAGGCTGTGTTGAGCGTTTGGGATGCAGCCGCACTGAAAATCGCCAACGGCGGCGACATGCAGCCCTCTGTCGGCGTTGCCGGTGTCATGCGCGCCGCCGAGCAGGCGGCACGCTCGTTGCCACACCGAGCCGATTTTAACGGCTGGCAAAAGCCAGTCGGTGGCCGTGGC
This sequence comes from Gallionella sp., assembly GCA_030700315.1. Taxonomy (GTDB): domain Bacteria; phylum Pseudomonadota; class Gammaproteobacteria; order Burkholderiales; family Gallionellaceae; genus Gallionella. The sequence continues at coordinate 4,548 of JAUYJO010000240.1, read as the reverse complement.
GAATACCGTATGGCGACAGGCGCATTGCGCACGCTGGCGCTGGAACTGGGTCTGACGCCCGGCAACAAACGGTTCACCGAAGCGATGGAAGCCGATTCATCCGACTTCTATCGCGGCGTTCTGCGCGGCATGTTCGACGCCGATGGTTCGGTGCAGGGTTCGCAGGAAAAAGGCGTCAGCGTTCGGCTGACGCAAGTCGACCTCGGCAATCTGGAGGCTGTACAGCGCATGCTGCAACGCCTCGGCATCATTTCCAGCATTTACCGGAATCGCCGCCCCGAAGGTGTGAAGGCATTGCCGGACGGCAAGGGAGGTTCCAGGGAATACACCTGCCAGGCGCTGCATGAACTCGTCATCAGCGGCGAAAACATCGGGCGCTATGCCGATTTGATCGGCTTTGCAGACAGCGACAAGATGGACAGGCTGAAGAGCTTGCTGGCGAACTATCAACGCAAACCCAATGCCGAACGCTTTACCGCAACCGTACTGTCGCTGGAAGAGGATGGCGTGGAGGATGTATATGACGTGACCGTTGCCGATGTGCATGCTTTCGATGCTAATGGTTTATATGTCCATAATTGTGCGGAACAACCCCTGCCCTCCTACGGCTGCTGCTGCCTGGGTTCGATCAACCTGACCTGCATGGTGGAAAACGCCTTCACCGGCCAGGCCGCTTTCAATTTATTGAAATTCAAGGAGCTGGTGCAGGTCGGCGTGCGCATGCTGGACAACGTGCTGGACGTGACAGCATGGCCGCTACCCGAGCAGCAGAAAGAGGCACAGAACAAGCGACGCATCGGGCTGGGCTATACCGGGCTGGGCGACGCGCTGGTAATGTTGGGCCTGCGCTACGACACCGATGCGGCGCGCACGCTGGCCGCCGACCTCACGCGCTTCATGCGCGACGAGGCTTATCTCGCCTCGGTGGATCTGGCCATCGAGCGCGGCGCCTTCCCGTTGCTGGATGCCGACCAGTACCTCGCCGCACCGCGCTTCGCCTCGCGGCTGCCGGAAGCCATCCAGGACAAGATACGATCACACGGTATCCGCAACAGCCACCTGCTGTCGATCGCGCCCACCGGCACCATCTCGCTGGCATTCGCCGACAACGCCTCGAACGGCATCGAGCCGCCGTTCTCCTGGTTCTACACGCGCAAAAAACGCATGATGGACGGCAGCACCAAAGATTATCAGGTGGAAGACCACGCCTGGCGCGTCTATAAGGGACGGGGGGGCGATATGGACAACCTGCCGGACGCCTTCGTCACCGCGCTGGAAATCTCGGCAATCGACCATATGAAAATGGTAGCCGCCGTCGCGCCATTCATCGACACCGCAATCAGCAAGACGGTCAACGTGCCGGCCGACTATCCGTATGAAGATTTCAAGGATCTCTACACGGAAGCGTGGAAGGCCGGATTGAAGGGCCTCGCAACCTACCGCCCGAACAGCGTGCTGGGTTCGGTATTGTCCGTCACCCCGGCCAAAAAAGAAGAGCAGCCGCAAGACCTGTTGTTCGACCAGGATCGACGCATCGTGCTGGAAGCCGCGCCCAAGCCGGCGCTCGCATCGCTGCGCTGGCCGGGCCGTCCTGCATTGCCCGGCGGCAGCGAAGGCTGGGTTTCCCAAGTGGTGGAACATCCGCTCGGCAGTTTTGTGGCGTTCGTTTCCCATACTACAAACGGCAAAAACCATCCTTTCGAAGTCTGGGTCAACGGCGGGGAACAGCCGCGCGGACTGGGCGCGCTGGCGAAATCGCTGTCGATGGACATGCGCGCGCGCGACCCGGTATGGATGCGCATGAAACTGGAAATGCTGATGAAGACCGCCGGCGACGACGCCTTCGACATGCCGATGCCGCCCGACGGCGAAGTCAAGCGCATGCCCAGCCTGGTGGCGGCGTTTGCTTACTTGCTGAAATTCCGCATGGAACAACTGGGCGCGCTGGAGATAAGTGAAGGCGCAACCACGCCGATGATGGACGCGCTGTTCGCCAAGAAGGAACCGAAAACCGGCACCGACGGCACGATGAGCTGGACGGTGGACATCTCCAATGCCGGCACCGGCGACGATTTCGTGCTGGGGCTGAAGGAACTGAAGCTGCCGGACGGACAACGCCGCCCCTATTCGATGTGGTTGGCCGGCGTCTATCCGCGCGCCCTCGACGGCCTGTGCAAGGTATTGAGCCTGGACATGCGCGTCATCGACCCGGCCTGGATCGGCATGAAGCTGCGCAAGCTGCTCAATTTCGGCGAACCGCTCGGCGACTTCATGGCGCGCGTACCGGGCGGGGAAAAAATGGAAAGCTACCCGTCGACGGTTTCCTACGTCGCCAAGCTGATCATCCACCGCTACGCCATGCTCGGCATCCTCGACGAGCACGGTTATCCGGTGCAGCAAATGGGCGTGCTGGAAGTTCCCGAAGCGCAAAACAGAACTTCAGGAATCAAGGCGATGACCGGAAAAATCTGCAAGGAATGCGGCAACGCCACGCTGATCAAGAAGGACGGCTGCGAATTCTGCACCAGTTGCGGAACGATCGGTGCATGCGGCTAGGAAATGCGCCGAAAACTCGCGGCTCGTGATAACCCTCAGCTTCATACACTGATCGTTCAACCCAGATAATCCATTTGGACGTAGGTCGTGCTTTAACCAGCGACTTGGCTGCCGTTTTTGGGCGGGCTAGTCGAATGGCTATGCAGAGCCAGCCCGACATGTCGGGTTGAAACCCGACCTACAACCCATTTATTTTGCAATGCCTCAAGAGCTAATGAACTATCTGGGCTCAAAGGTGGCTTTGCTTGGCTTGATGAGTCGTTTGGCTGCTGTTCCACGGCATGGCGCAAGTCATTCACCAGTTCGGCATGTGGAACAGCGCGGATTACAGGGGTAAGATCAGTCGGGCACGCCCTGCCTTGTATGAAAAAGTAAAAAAGTTTACGGCCATCACGCCGTCGCACAAACGCTCGATTTTTCCCTGAACCACGCCATGGCATCCCTTTCCGCACCTGCATATACAGCCGGAACAGGCTTCCAGTTCCGTCCGAGCAAACGGTCGGATTCCCGCTTGACCACTTCGTAGCATTCGCAGGCGTGATCCTCCAACCCGGAGCGGTCAAGCACGGTAATGTGCCCGCGGCGATAACTGATAATGCCGGCCTGCTGCAATTTTCCGGCCGCCTCCGTGATGCCTTCGCGGCGCACCCCGAGCATGTTGGCAACCAATTCCTGCGTCAGCACCAGTTCGTTCGAAGGATGGCGGTCAAGGATCAACAACAGCCAGCGGCACAGTTGCTGGCCCACCGAATGGTGCCGGTTGCATACCGCAGTCTGGGATGTCTGCGTCATCAGCGCCTGGGCGTAACGCAACAGCAAACGCTGCATCGACCCGCCACGATTGAATTCCTCCATCAGCAACGGCGCCCGCAGCCTGTAACCGTAGCCGTCAGTCATCACGAATGCCCCGCAGGGTGTGGTATTGCCTCCCAAGAAAAGCGACATGCCGAGCATGCCCTCGTTGCCCACCTCCGCTATTCCGGCCGTCGCGCCATTCTCCATGACGTAGTGCAGGGACACGATGGAGGTCGTGGGAAAATAGACATGTCGCAGATTACCGCCGGATTCACAGAGAACCTCACCGAGCGGCATGTGAACCAACTCCAGATGGTGAGACAGGCGTTTGAATTCGGCCACCGGCAAGGCGGCGAGCAAATGATTATGGTTTGGGTTATGCGAAACAGCCATTACAACCTCCGATATTTAATTTATCAAGCAGCTCTCTGAAGTGAAACGACAGGCACCAGCGATGGCCGGATCTGAGATGGGATGCCCTGAGATGGAATGCCCTGCAATGGAATATTTGGGGGAGCGTCGGTAGACGTGCGGTTATCCTGATTCGTGATGGCGCGCTCGATGTACTGGCGTATACACAAGGCGGCGTAGTCCGAGAAACTGGAACCACCCTCAGGATCAAACGTTTCCAGCGCATGGATGAGCCCCTGATTGCCTTCCCTGACCAGATCGAGAAGCAGTGGGCCGCGATTGGCATAGTGCCGGGCGAAATCAAGCACCAGACACATGTTGTGGGCGATCATTTTTCGCCTCGCCCCGGCATCGCCTTCCCTGATAAGTTCGATGAGCGCCTGTTGCTGCCCTGCGGTCAACGGCTCCGCAGCCAACAGCGGCTTCCTGGTTTTGGTAAAATAATGGGCGCGCCTGAGCGAGAATGTCCCTGCCGAGGTGGGCGTCCCTGCCGAGGTGGGCAAATGCGCGATTCCTGCAACTTCCGGCTCACACAAAACATCTTCTTCCGAACAAGCATACTCATTCATGGTTGACTCCTGCCGTAGTGGTGTTAGGGATGGTCATTTTGACGATGCGGGGGGTTTTAAAATATCGGCGCCTCTCTTAATCCCAGATTGTCCATTAGAGAAATTTAGGGAACAATGAGCGGAACGTATTTCAGTGTAATCTCTAATGGATACCATTAGAGATTCCTATTAAAACCAGTGCATTAACCTTGCCATCCGGGAGTGTCCATGAGCTCGC
>JAUYJO010000221.1 GCA_030700315.1 Gallionella sp. | reverse complement strand
GCGTATGTCGCTGGGCGGGGTACGCGACGAATCGGAGATTCGCGGCCATCGCCGTACCTATATTGGCTCCATGCCGGGTAAGATCCTGCAAAACATGGGCAAGGTCGCGGTGAAAAACCCGTTGTTCCTGCTCGATGAAGTGGACAAGATGGGCATGGATATGCGCGGCGATCCGTCTTCCGCTCTGCTGGAAGTGCTTGATCCGGAACAGAACAGCTCGTTTGTCGACCACTATGTTGAAGTGGAATATGATCTTTCCGACGTGATGTTTGTGGCGACGGCAAATACGCTGAATATTCCGGATGCGCTGCTGGATCGCATGGAGGTCATTCATGTATCCAGCTACATGGAAGATGAAAAGATCAATATTGCTACGCGTTATCTGCTGCCCAAAGCGATCAAGAATAATGGTCTGAACCCGGAAGAAATCAATGTATCCGAAAGCGCGTTGCGCGACATCGTGCGCTACTACGTGCGAGAAGCCGGGGTGCGCGGTCTGGAGCGGGAAATTTCAAAAATTTGCCGCAAGGTGGTGAAAGCGCTTTCGTTAAAAGAGCGCGATAAAAAAGTGGTGATTAATGCGCGTAATCTCGACAAATATCTTGGGGTGCGCCGCTATTCATACGGGGTTGCCGAGAAGAATAACCAGGTCGGGCAAGTCACCGGCTTGGCTTGGACGGAAGTCGGCGGTGAATTGCTGACCATCGAAGCCGCCGTGCTGCCCGGCAAAGGCAAGACCACGACAACCGGCAAGCTTGGCGAGGTGATGCAGGAGTCTATCCAAGCCGCGCTGAGCGTGGTGCGCAGCCGCGCCAAGCGACTGGGAATAGACGGGGAGTTTTACCAGAAAAATGATTTGCATATCCATTTGCCGGAAGGCGCGACTCCCAAAGACGGTCCGAGTGCGGGGATCGGGATATGCACCTCCATTGTTTCGGCGCTGACCGGAATCCCGGTGCGCGCCGACGTGGCCATGACCGGAGAAATTACCTTGCGCGGAGAAGTGTTGCCGATTGGCGGCTTGAAGGAGAAGTTGCTGGCGGCGCAGCGCGGGGGCATCAAGGTGGTTTTGATACCGGAAGAAAACATCAAGGATTTGGCGGAAATTCCGGACAACATCAAAAACAAGCTGAACATCCATCCAGTCAAATGGATAGATCAAGTGCTGGAACTGGCCTTGGAGCGTGAGCCAGAACCTTTGTCAGAGCCATCCGAAGTCTTGGTACCTGTCGGGTTGCCATCTGCCAGCGGGGTGCAGGAAGTGCCGCTGGCAACCAAGCACTAGAGTCAAGCAACATCAAGCTTCCTCCGATCAGGGGAGGCTTAAAGTTTGCGGGGTATCCGGATAAATGCGGTGATTTTGATGAGAAAAATAAACTTTTGTTAAATTACAATAAGTTGCAACATGAGTTCAACATGTACCACTTTCAACGCAACAAAAAAATAATGAACTTTACTTTTTTTATCAACAAGTTAAGCGCATGAAAATATTCACCGCATTTATCCGGATACCCCGCTAAAGTTTTTCGCTTGACAAACGTGGATCGAGGGTAGTGGATAGGTGTTGCTGTGTACTGGAGGTAATCAATAGCAGTTGGTTACTTTTGGCGCAAGATAAAAAATTACCATAATTGCTTGACCAAAGCTGCGAGGCCTTGATATAAAGCCGCTGCAGGATTTTCCTGTTTTTAAACACTCAATATTTAAAGGGGGCTTACGTGAACAAATCTGATCTGATTGATGCAATTGCAAAATCCGCTGATATTTCCAAGGCATCTGCTGGCAATGCTCTGAATGCAGTAATAGATTCGATCAAAAAAGCATTGAAAAAAGGCGATACAGTGAGTCTGGTTGGTTTCGGTACGTTTAAAGTTGGCAAGCGCGCTGCCCGCAGCGGTCGCAATCCTCGCACTGGTGAAGCAATCAAAATCAAAGCAGCCAAGGTTCCGAAATTTACTGCTGGCAAAGGTTTGAAAGATGCTGTAAACTGATCGACTTTGCTGGGTGCTTAGCTCAGCTGGTAGAGCGTCGCCCTTACAAGGCGAATGTCGGCGGTTCGATCCCGTCAGCACCCACCAGAAATAGTTTCAAAAAAGTTTATGGAGTGGTAGTTCAGTTGGTTAGAATACCGGCCTGTCACGCCGGGGGTCGCGGGTTCGAGTCCCGTCCACTCCGCCAAACTAAGGCGAACGAAAGTTCGCCTTTTTCACATCTGTTCCTTATTAAACCAATCAGGTTGGTGTCGTAGCTATGTTTGATTTTGTACATGGAAATAAAAAACTGATACAGATTATCCTGGCTCTCATCATTTTGCCGTTTGCATTTTGGGGGGTGGATTCATACAACCAATCCGGGAGTTCGGCGGAAGTGGTTGCCACGGTGGATGATGCCAAAATTACCCAGCGGGAATTTGATAACGGGTTGCGCCAACAGCAGGATCGTTTGCGTCAAATGTTGGGGGCCAATTTTGATCCGGCGATGCTGGATAGCCCGGAAATCAGGCGTGCGGTAATAGATAATCTGGTTGGGCAACGTTTGCTGACGGAGCGCGCCAAGGCTATTGGCCTGGTAGTGAGCGATGCGCAGATGGCCCGGGTTATTCAGGGTATAGAAGCGTTTCAGGATAACGGAAAGTTCGATAAAAAACGTTATGAGGCTGCGCTGGCGAACCAGAGCATGTCGCCGTTGATGTTCGAGGCGCGTTTGCGCGGCGATTTGCTCGGGCAGCAAATGCGCGATGCCTACTTACAGAATGGATTTGCTTCGAGCAGTGTGGCGGATAACGTGATTCGCCTGTATGAGCAGCAGCGGGTGGTGAGCACTTCGCCTGTTTCCTTTCAGCCTTTTATGGCGCAAGCGCAGGTGGACGAAGCCGCGTTGCAAAAATATTACGAGCAAAACCAAAAAGAATTTCAGGTTCAGGAGCAGGCCAAAGTCGAGTACGTAAAATTTTCGGCGGATAATTTGCTGTCCAAAGCCGAGGTTAGTGCAGAAGATGCGCGCAAGTATTACGACGAGCATCAGAGTGAGTTCGGTGCGCCAGAGGAACGTCAGGCGGCGCATATTCTGGTTACGGCAACTGCCGCCGCGCCGCAAGCCGAACAAGATGCGGCCAAAGCCAAGGCCGAGCAACTGTTACAACAAGTCAGGCTGAACCCGGCCAAATTCGCTGAACTGGCCAAACAGAATTCGCAAGACCCTGGCTCTGCCGCGAATGGCGGCGATTTGGGTTTTTTTGGCCGTGGCATGATGGTCAAGCCGTTCGAAGACGCCACTTTTGCACTTAAGCAACAAGGTGAAATCACCGAACTGGTGAAATCGGATTTCGGCTACCACATCATCAAGCTGTTGTCAGTCAAACCCGCCAGGCTTTTGCCGTTTGACGAGGCGCGTGAAAGCATTATCGATAAATTGCGCCGGCAAAAAGCCACCGACATGTTCGCCGAGTTGGCGGAGAAATTCAGCAATACTGTTTATGAGCAAAGCGACACCCTGAAACCGGCAGCCGAATTGACCGGCGCGAAAATTGAGCAGAGCGGATGGTTGGTCAAGGGCGCGGCGGCAGGCGAGCCGTGGACGGCAAAAATGTTGCAGGCAGTCTTTGCCGATGAGGTCATCAAAGACAAGCGCAACACCGCTGCAATCGAAGTTGCGGCAAACACCCTTGTTGCCGCACGAATTCTTGAGTATAAGCCAGCCTCCGTGCAGTCATTGAGCGAAGCGCAGGCTACGATCCGCCAGAAATTATTGCGCCAGCAGGCCATGGAAATGGCTGTCAAACAGGGCGAAGCGCTACTGGAACAATTGCAGCGCGGCGATAAACCCAAACTGGACTGGGCTGCAGCGCAGACTATTTCCCGTGCCCAGCCCGGCACGCTGGATGCGGAATTGGCACGAAAAATATTCCAGGCTGACACGACCGTGCTACCGCGTTATGTCGGCGCGAAAACTCAGCAAGACGGCTATATGCTGGTGCGAGTAGAGGCTGTCAAGGAAGCCGGTAATCTCGGTGATGAAAAACGCACCGGTTACGTGCAGAAACTGCGCCAACTGACGGGAGAAGAAATGTTCCGTGCTTACCAGGCCGCCGCCAAACAGCAGGCGGCTATCAAGGTGAACCTGGCTAATACGGCATCGGAAAGCGGAACAGGGCAGCCCTGATACCGCTTCGCTCGGAGACGCAACAGCAAAAACGCCACCCTCGGGTGGCGTTTTTGTTTGTGCCTGTTTTTGTTTGTGAACGACGCGCCGGTTATGGCTCGGTTGTGCCCAGTGCGGTGGTGTTGAAGCCACCGTCCACATAGCTGATTTCGCCAGTGATGCCGCTGGCCAGGTCGCTGCACAGGAACGCGGCGGCATTGCCCACTTCCTCGATAGTCACATTGCGCTTAAGCGGTGCGTGCTTTTCGTTGTAGCTGAGCAATTTGCCAAAATCGGCAATACCGGCTGCGGCCAGTGTCTTGATCGGCCCGGCAGAAATACCGTTCACGCGTATCCCCTTGTGGCCCAGTTGCATCGCCAGATAACGCACACCAGCCTCCAGGCTGGCCTTGGCCATACCCATCACATTGTAGTGAGGCATGGTGCGGATCGCACCGAGATAACTCATGGTCAGCAGAGCGGCGTTGCGACCTTCCATCATCGGCAAGGCGGCTTTGGCCAAGGCAGGAAAGCTGTAGGCGCTGATGTCATGCGCAATGCGGAATGCCTCACGGCTGAAACCATCCAGAAACTCGCCGTCCAACGCCTCGCGGGGGGCAAAAGCAATCGCATGCACAAAGCCATCGAAGCCATCCCAGTGTTTGTTAAGATCGACGAATAGCTGGTTGATGTCGTCATCGCTGCCGACATCGCATTGAAAAACCAGTTCGCTGCCGAATTCCTTGGCTAGATTTAAAACGCGATCGCGCACGCGATCTCCCTGATAAGTGAAGGCCAGTTCCGCGCCCTCGCGGTGCATGGCTTGAGCGACACCGTAAGCAATCGAGCGGGTGCTGATCATGCCGGTAATCAGAATGCGTTTGTTGGCCAGAAATCCCATGCTGTTCCTCTATAGATGATTGGTCAAAGGTGCGCGATTATAACTGCAAATACATGGATGAGGCTCCTGTCCATCCAATTCCGCATTATGTTGGAAGAAGCGGTTTGCCATGGATAATAATCGCTGAAAAAACACTGCCGTCAATCTGCTTGCAACGCTATTCCAGGGGTGCAATCAAAAGTGTTGGTGTCTCTTACGTAGGGCGGATGAGCCGAAGGCCTTATCCGCCGAATGTTGCGTCATAGCCAAGCCTCCATACGGCGGAAGGTGCTACGCCCTTCGATAAGCTCAGGACAGGTTTTTTCGCCCTACTTCTTTGACCAACACTTTTGATCGCACCCCTATTCCAGATGGCCTATTCCAGATGGTTGTTGACACAGAAGCCATGAGTGGGCGATATTGCCAGCAATAATAACTTGCCTGGCAAAAGTGGTAATCCCATCAAATTTTTTCAGCGCAGAAAACAAGAACGCCTGTCAATCCAGTAATAAGGTCGAGCGAATGAGCCAGTTGGATAGTTGCATGGATGGTGTGGTTTGCAAATTGGGGTGCCGATGAAAGCGCGGTTTCCCGGCAAATTTGCATGCGGACCCCTGTGCATCTTTACGCTCGCCAGCTTGACGCTGATTACTATCATAGCTATTGCCAGCGGTTACGCGCAGTCAATATTTTTCGAGGATGCGCTGATCGAACGCGAGGCGCTGATTGTTAACCAAACCGTCATTGCACTTGCGGAGCATGAATTATGCGCCGAGGATTTTAACAATTACACGGACGACGAGTCGCAGCGGCGTTTCGAGCGGGGATTTTCGGCATTAAAAAACGTCCCTGGGGTGGTGCGACTCAAGCTCTACAACGCTGATAACGTCATCGTCTGGTCCGATGCGAAGGAGCTGATAGGCAAATATCTGCCCAAGACCGAGGCGCATCTCGCCCGCGTCTGGGCAGGGATTCCCAGCGGTGTGTTCGATCCTGCCAAGCGCCTCTCGCATGCGCAAGATCAACTGCCGAATATTCCACTGGTCGAGTTCTACGTGCCGATTGCGGTCGAGGGATGTGGTATTGCCAGCGGGGAAGTCAAGGCGGTGGTCGCAATTTATCGCTCGGCACAAGGCCTGAACGATACTCTGCGGCACGGCATGCTGCTGCTGTGGCTGGTTACAGCCATCGGCGGCATCCTGCTGTTCTTAGCGCTGTTCTATCTTTTTCGCATGGCCTATCACCGCAAGCGCGAGGTGGAAAATCAGCTCTACCGGTTGAGCACCGAGCACGAGCGTGCCGAAGAGGCTGTCATCAAGGCAAGAGCAAAATTTCATACGCTTTTCGACTTGATCGCCGATGCCATTCTAATCGTCGACATGAATGGCCGTTTTATCCATGTCAACAGTTCGGCCTGTACGCGCCTGGGTTACAGTTATGAAGAAATGCTGCAAATGAGTCCTGCAGACATTGATACGCCCGAATACGCTGCAAAAGTACCCGAGCGAGTCAAGACGATACTGGAGCAGGGTAAACTCGTTTTCGAGACAACACAGGTGCGCAAGGATGGCACCCCTATTCAGGTTGAGTTGAACTCACGAGTTATTCATTTTGACGGCGAACTCGCCATTATGTCCGTGGCGCGGGATGTGACCGAACGCAAACGGATGGAGAGCGCGCTGCACCAGGCCAAGGAAGCAGCCGAGCTGGCTCTGGCCGAGCAGCGGCAGCTCGTGGCGATGGTCTCGCATGAATATCGTTCGCCGCTTGCGGTCATCGATTCTGCGGCCCAGTTGCTCAGCATCAAACTGTCGCCGGAAAACGATACGGCTCCCATCATTGCGCGCATCCGGCGCGGGGTATCCCGCCTGACCAGTTTTCTCGACAACTGCCTGATAGAAGGCAGGATGGATAGCAATGCGCTCGTCCTGCATGCTGCCGCCATCGATCTTTACGAATTTACGGAATCGGTAATGGAAGGTGCCCGACACATTTCCGAAAGCCATCGGCTCATCGTCGAACTCGATCCCGATCTTCCTTTGCTCTATGGCGACCGCCAGTTGATGGGCATCATGCTGCTCAACCTGCTCGGCAACGCCATTAAATATTCTCCTGGCGGAAGTGAAGTCAGGTTGCGCATCAAGCACTCCAGGCAGGCTTTCAGCTTCGAAATCATCGATCAGGGAATTGGCATACCTGCCGAAGAGATTCCCTTAATCATTCAGAAATACGTGCGTGGCCGTTCTGTCGCATCCATTCCCGGCGCGGGGCTGGGTCTGTCGCTGGTTTCCAGAATTTCCGCCATGCACGGCGGCAGCATAGAAATCAACAGCCGCGAAGGGGAGGGGACGCATGTTACAGTGATAATTCCGCAATATCCTGCAATCGACCTGAAAGAACAGCATCAAACATCATGACTTCACACACGCATGAAATGTTGGCCCGTATCGCGGTCGTCGAGGATGACCTTGATCTGCTGGACACCATGTTGGAATATCTAAAATCACAAGGGTATTCTGCTTGGGGCGCCCGTAATGCAGAAGATTTTTACCGGCGGTTTGCGGTCGATGTGGTCGATGTGGTCGTGCTCGACATTGGTTTGCCGGGCGAAGACGGGATCAGTGTCGCCCGCCATTTGCGCGATTTGCCTAAGCTGACGATCATTATCGTCAGCGCCCGCGACGCCCTGGATGACCGCCTTGCCGGCTTGAAAGCCGGAGCCGACCGTTATTTGGTCAAGCCGGTCGATTTGATCGAGCTGGTCGCTAATATCGAGGCCGTCGGCAGGCGGACAACGAGCTTTGTCCCCCTATCTGCAGCGGGGGTAATCCAGGAAGAGAAGTCAAAAACCGGTTCATGGCATCTTACAAAGCATGATTGCCGTCTGGCCGGGCCGGGTGGAAAAACTATTGATCTGACCGGGCGGGAATTTCTCCTGTTGAAATGCCTGCTTGAAGCCCATGGTGAAACAATCTCAAAAAGAGTAGTTGCCGACAAAATTATTGGCTCCCGCGTTGTGAATAGTGATGAAAGATTGGATGTCCTGCTTGCCCGCCTGAGAAAAAAATGCAGAGATTCTCTGGGGCTGTCCCTGCCGATCAAAACCCTGCACCAAGTTGGTTATGCCTTCACCGCTCCGGCGGTGATTGAGTAAACCAAGATAATCCATTAAGCACAGATAATCCATTGGGGCGTAGGTCGGGCTTCAGCCCGACATGTCGGGTTAAAACCCGACCTACAACCCATTGATCTTCAATACCACAATAGCTAATGAACTACCTGGGTTAAGACCAAATATATTCTGGAGCGCAATTTATTGCGCGCTGGCATGGCACAATCGCCCGATAAATCTGACTCCTACGCCGAACGGACAGAATTTACAGCCAGAGCAAATTGCTGGGCACATCTCTGATGAGTTTTTTGATAAGCCATTGCGCCCCTGCGGATGCGCTGTGCCTCATCATCCCGCAGCAGCGACACAGACTGCATTCCCATGCTGGAGTAATGCAAGAAAATGCAAGGTATTGAAATGTCATGAAACTCGTTTAAAGCGCAGAATATGCTCGTAACTTAGGGTAGCGGGAGCTGTAAAAGACTTGAACGGTAAATAGAATCGGGCAGTGCAGTACCAACACAACAATTCAGGAGAGGATCAAGCGATGAAACAGGAATATTCAAAGCACCCATTTGCCGCCATGCTGCTTGGCATGGTATTGGCGTTGGGCGTTGCAGTAACGGCACAGGCCGCAGACAGTAAGGATCTTGTTCTCAAGGGCGACGCGAAATGCACGACTTGCCACGACCAGGACGAAAAGAGCGTGATGGCTATCGGCAAGACGCGCCACGGTGCCACGGGCGATAGCCGCACACCGACCTGCACCAATTGCCACGGCGAAAGCCCCAAGCACGCCGACCACAAGGGCGGCAACCGGCCTTTGCCGGATCGCACCTTTACCAAGGGCACAGCCACTCCGGCCGAAGAGCGCAACGCGGCCTGCCTGAGCTGCCATCAGGGCGGCAACCGCATCCAATGGGCGGGCAGCCAGCATGAAGGCCAAGGCCTTGCCTGCACCACTTGCCACAAGATACACAATCAGCACGATACGGTACGCGAAAAGGCGACACAAACCGAAATCTGTTTCTCGTGCCACAAGGAGCAGCGCGCCCAGTCGCTTCGCCAGTCGCACCACCCGATACAGGAAGGCAAGGTGGTTTGTTCGAACTGCCATAACCCGCACGGTTCAAGCGGTTCGAAGTTGCTGCATAAGAACACGGTGGTCGAGACCTGCTACACATGTCATGCCGAGAAGCGCGGCCCGTTCCTGTGGGAGCACCCACCAGCCAGCGACAATTGCACCAACTGCCACACGCCACACGGTTCGAACCATGCCTCCTTGTTGAAGACGAAGCCGCCCTACCTGTGCCAACAGTGCCATGATTTTACACATCACCCGAGCACTGCATACAGTGGTAGTGGTTTGCCAGCGTCAGCAGGCGGAAGTGCAGCCAATGCGGCTGGCAACTCCGGGGCACAGCAGCAGTTGCTCAGAGCTTGCCTGAACTGCCACACCCAGGTACATGGAACGAATCATCCGTCCGGCTCACGCTATACCCGATAGATCAAGGGAGATATAAAAATGAAATATGCAATTGAAAAGCGCTTCAGCCGCACCATCTTGGCGGCGTCCATGGCAGCCATTGGGTTTTCCGCTCCGCAGGCTGCACAGGCGGAAGATAATGACCTCCATAGTCTGACCCGCCCCAGCAGCGAGGTTGAGGTTGGGGTCGGCAACGTGTCTGATCCCAGCTATAAATATGGCGATTATGGGAGGGGGCTGGAAGAATCCGGTACTTACCTGATTGGCAACGCCAGCATGAATGTGCGTGGCGACAACAACGCCAATTATTTGGAACTCAACGTGCGCAACCTAGGGTTGAGCGGTTCCCGTGATATCGTGATCAAGGGCGGCGAACAGGGCAGCTACGGCCTGAGCTTCAGTTACGACGAGTTGTCGAAACTTTTTTCCGATAGCTACCAGACACCTTTCGTCAATCCTGGCAGCACCAATCTGACGCTGCCGGCAGGCTGGGTTTCAGATTGTGCGAGGACTGCTGCGCCAGGAACTGCGGTTCCTTGTACAACTGCTACTGCCGCTGCATCCACGGCCTTGATGACTAATCTCAATGCCAGCATGCGGTCATTCAACGTCGAGACCATGCGCAAGTCGTATAGTTTCGGGGTAACCAAGCTGTTGTCGGCTGAATGGGATACTACTGTAAATTTCAAGCGTGAGGACAAGGATGGCAACCGCTTCATAGGGGCTGTAATCGGTAACAGTGGTGGCAATCCGCGTGCTGCAGTATTGCCTGAGCCGGTGAATTACACCACTGACCAGTTTGAGGCATTGGCGCGCTATACCGGCGAAAAACTGCAAATGCAGTTTGGCTACTATGGTTCATTCTTCAGGAACGCCAATAGTGGTTTAGCTTGGCAAAATCCCTATGCCAACGGCGCTACTACTTGGGGTAATGCCGCTGTCGGATATCCCGATGGCTACGGGCAGATCGGCCTACCGGCAGACAACCAGTTTCATCAGATCAGCGCAACGGGCGGCTACAGCTACAGCAAGGACACGCGCGTAAGCGGTAATCTGAGCATGGGTCGCATGACACAGAACGAAGCTTTCCTGCCTTATTCGGTAAACCCTGGGCTGACGATTACCACGCCGATGCCGCGTTCCTCGCTGGATGGCAAGATCGATACCACGCATGTGGATATGAAGCTTACCTCGAAGCTGATGCCGAAGCTGAACCTCACGGCCGCTTACCGTTATGACGACCGCGACAACAAGACGCCGCAGACTCAATATGTCTATATTGGTGGTGATTCCACCAACCAGGCGGTTGCAGGTGCGACAGACAGAACTCGCACCAATCTGCCAGGCAGTAGCACCAAGCAGCAAGTCGATGCGGAACTGGATTACCACATGTCCGGACACACTAAGCTCAAGCTTGGTTACGGTTATGATTGGGTGAAGAAAACCTTCGAGGCGATCGACTCGGAGAATGAGCACACCATAAAGGCGGGCGTCGATCACCGCTTCGGCGACACAGCTTCGGGTGGACTGAGCTATGCTTATTCCGACCGGCGCACCTCCGCATACGATGCTAGTGCCCCATTTTTGGCTACCTATACCGGTGCTGCTTATATTGCTGGTATAACTACCGGGTTATGGGACAACGTACCAACACAGAAGAAGTTCTTCCTCGCACCGCGCCAACGCGACAAACTGCATGCTTACGCCAATGTGGCACCGTCCGAGCGAGTCGATCTGCAATTTGGCCTCGACTATAAGAATGACGACTATCACAGCTCGGAACTCGGTTTGAGGGAAGCCACAGGCTGGGCCGCGAATTTCGATGCCAACCTGGTGGCAACCGACATGTTCAGTGGTCATTTATTTGCTTCGTGGGAGGATTACCAGTCCAACCAGAAATCAGCCCAATTGGGAGCGACGAAAGCGAACTATCTCATTCCAGGTAACCACTGGACTGCGGATATCACCGACCGCACCCTTACGCTAGGGGCAGGTTTCCGCGTCAAGCAGAATGATAGTCTTGACTGGGGCGGCGATTTATCGCACTCCAGCTCAAACGGTCAGATCAGCGTCACTACAGGGGCGCTCCTTGCCGCAGCGCAGCCTTTGCCCGACATAGTTTCCCGCCTTGGCCGGCTGGAGCTGTTCGGGAAATACAAGATGCAGAAAGATCTCTTGCTCAACATTAAGTATGTATATGAGCAATACAATTCTGTTGACTGGGCCTACGATCAGGTGCTTTCCAACACGTTGGCCAATGTGATTGGCACCAACCAGACCAGCCCGGATTACAAAGTGCATGCGGTCGGCGCATCGCTTATTTATAGCTTCAAGTAGCAGTCGGGCAGAATGCTTGTGGTCTTCGCCGGGGCCGCAAGGCCTCGGCTCCTTTTTGCACAGCATTCCTGCGGGCACTTTATGGTTGGCGCGCGAGTATTAACCCAGATAGTTCATTAGCTATTGGGGTATTGAAAATCAATGGGTTGTAGGTCGGGTTTTAACCAGACATGTCGGGCTGAAGCCCGACCTACGCCCCAAATCGATTATCTGGGTTTTATTGCGATGATTGCTAGGTCAGGCTTTTTTATTTTGAAAACGAGGAGAGTCTCATGAAACAAAAAATTGGTTATGCACTGTTGGCGGGGAGCATGCTGTTCGGGCTTACCGTTACAAGCGGCGCTTCCGCCGACGTGAACAAGCTGGCCGAAACCTGCGCGAACTGCCATGGCAAGGACGGTGCCAATGCCGAGAGCGATGTGCCGAATATCGGCGGCTTTTCCGCCAAGTATTTCGCCATCACCATGGAGCATTACAAAAAGAAGGAGCGCCCGTGTGTCGAGACCAAGATTCGCTCCGGCGACAAGAAAGGCACTACGTCCGATATGTGCCAAGTGGTCAAGGATCTTAGCGACGATGACATCAAGCAGGTAGCTGAGCATTTTGCCGGGAAAAAATTTGTGCGCACCGCGCAGAAATTCGATGCCGCCTTGGCCGCCAAAGGCAAGAGCATCCATGACAGGAGCTGCGAAAAATGCCATTCCGAAGCTGCCAGCAAGGCGGATGACGATGCCGGGATACTGGCTGGGCAGAAGATGCACTACCTGAAGGAACAGACCGAGTTCTTCCTTGCCAGCAAGCGGCCGATGCACAAAAAGATGAAGCCGAAACTCGAAGCGCTCAGCAAGGATGAAGTCGAGGCGGTCATCAATTATTACGGCAGCCTGCAGTAATTCTGCTTCGAAGTTCAAAACGACCCGGCAGGGGCACGGGTTAGCCAGCCCGTATTCATCGTTTTTGGTGGGTTAGCGGAGTGGCTATGCACCGCGCCCTGCAATATTCACTAATCCAAGAGGAAGTAAAGGCATGTCCGATTCAGTTGCAGCAGGCAAATTCAAAAAGCTTTGCCAGTTTTTTTGCCGCCCGAGCGCCCGCTTTTCACTGTTGACCCTGCTGGGAGGCGGTTTTATTGCGGGTGCCATTTTCTGGGGCGGCTTCAATACCGTGCTGGAAGCAACCAATACGGAAGCTTTCTGTATTGGCTGCCACTCAATGAGAGGCAATTACGAGGAATACAAGAAGACCATCCACTATTCCAACCGCACCGGGGTGAGGGCCACCTGCCCGGATTGCCATGTACCCAAGGAATTTGTACCCAAGATGCTGCGCAAGTTTGAGGCCAGGGCTGACGTGTGGGCGCACCTCACCGGAAAAATCGATACGAGGGAGAAATTCGAGGCCAACCGGTCGGCAATGGCGGAACGCGAGTGGGCCAGGATGAAAGCTTCGGATTCTTCCACCTGCCGTGGTTGCCACAAATATGAAGGTATGAATCCCGAAATGCAGGATCCGGCTGCAGTGAAGAAGCATGCGGCATCGGCACAAGCCGGTTCCGGAAAAACATGCATCGACTGCCATCAGGGCATAGCGCATGAATTGCCCAAGGATGCGGAGTAAGATGTCGGCTCCGTGGCCCGCTACTATTTTAAGGGATTTAAAGATGAGAATGATTTATGTTTTGCTGGCGTTGACCGCGATTGCCAATAATGCTGCCGCTGCGCCTCAAGCGGGTGCCGATACCGCCAAACCGGCGGTCAACCTGCCTGCCGGCCATGTGCCGATCAACACTATGCCGGTTGACTTGGAGAATATCAAAGTCCCGAAGGCCAGCGGCTCAAATGCGCAAACCGTTGCGGAAGTCATTACTAAAAGGGTCGAGTTTAAAGATAAAACCGTTCTGGTCCGTGGCAAGGTTGTGAAATTCACGCCGGAGATACTCAATAAAAACTGGATACATTTGCGTGATGGTTCCGGCTCGGCCTCGGACAACACCCACGATGTGATTGTGACCACCAATGATCAAGCCAAAGTCGGGGATGTCGTGGTTGTGAAAGGTATCGTGCATATCGACAAGGATCTGGGGGCGGGCTATGCATATAAGGTGCTGATCGAAGAAGCAACGCTGCAAAAATAGATTCAGCTTGAGGATGTACTGAATGACGCAACGTATATGCACCCATGTCAAAGTTGAAACATGGATGCCCTCGGAAGAATTTGTGCAGTAAACAGGCACCACTGCCACTGCCATCGCTATTCTCCGCAACCTCCCCTGCTTTGGAGTAGCGATGGTCGGAGGCAATCGTCCCTTCCCCCGACTGGGGGAAGGTTGGGGGTGAGGGGCTGCGCCGCTTGAGGCCACAGATGTAAAACGAAGCGGCGCAGCCCCCGCAGGATGGGATAGGTATAGCGATCCCAGCCTGGTTGCAGGGAACCCCGTAAATCCATATTCATTCCCTGTGCAACAGGCGAGCCATTGACATAACGGCGCGCATTCTCCGGATGCAATCGTATATAATTCCGCGTTGTCAATATTTCAGGTTCCTCTTACATGCTGGAAGTCAGCAATCTTGCGTGCAGCCGTGGCGATCACCGTTTGTTTTCCGGATTGAGCTTTGCGCTGCACCCCGGGCAAATCATGCAGGTGCAGGGCGAGAACGGCAGCGGCAAAACCAGTTTATTGCGTACCTTGTGCGGCTTTTTGATGCCGGATGAGGGGGTTATTGCCTGGCGCGGCGAGAATATCCGCGATCTGGACGAGGAGTATTACGCCGAGATGCTGTATCTCGGGCATTTGAATGCGATCAAGGATGAATTGAGCGCATTGGAAAACCTGCGCATTTCGGCAGGCCTTGCGGGCGTTGAACTGGATGAAAAGGCGGCAATAGCCGCGCTGCGGCGTATCGGGTTGCGTGGCCGCGAAAGATTGCCGACCAAGGTGCTTTCACAAGGCCAGCGCCGCCGCGTGGCTTTGGCGCGCTTGCTGGTCAGCGACGCAAAATTGTGGGTGCTGGATGAACCATTGACGGCACTGGATGTCGGAGCGGTGGCTCTGATTCAGGAATTGATTGCGGAGCATCTGGCACGGCAGGGGATGGTGATTTTTACCACGCACCAGCCGCTACAGGTGGCGGGTGTGGAAATGCACGGTTTGTCCTTATCGTGAAATACATCGGAGCCGTGAATAACGCCGCGCCATGAAAAAATCCACCTTGCTTGCCTTGCTGGTGCTGGTAATACGGCGCGACTTGTTGCTGGCGATGCGCCGCCGCGCCGATGTGCTCACTACGCTGATTTTTTTCGTGATGGTGGTCAGCCTGTTTCCGCTCGGGGTCGGGCCGGAGATGGATATGCTGCGCAAGATGGCTGCCGGCGTGCTGTGGGTGGCGGCGCTGCTGTCCTCGATGCTGTCGCTGGGGCGCTTGTTTTCGGCCGATTATCTGGACGGTACGCTGGAGCAGATGATGCTGGCTCCGCAGTCGTTGTCCATGCTGGTGCTGGGCAAGATAGCGGCGCACTGGGTGGTGTCCGGCTTGCCGCTGGTGCTGATGGCGCCGGTGCTGGGGATTCAGTTCGACATGTCGGCGCAGGCGCTGGGCGTATTGATTATTGGCCTGCTGCTGGGGACGCCGGTGTTGAGCATGATCGGCGCGATCGGCGCGGCGTTGACATTGGGCTTGCGCGGTGGCGGGGTGTTGTTGTCGCTGCTGGTGCTGCCCTTGTGCATTCCGGTATTGATTTTCGGCACCGGGGCGGTTGAGGCAGTTTCGACCGGGTTGAGCGCGGTATCCCATTTATCCTTGTTGGGCGCGTTATTGATGTTGGCCCTGGTGTCCACCCCATGGGTGACGGCGCAGGCGTTGCGTATTTCGATGGAGTAATCAAGTTGGCAATAAACTGGTTCAAATATTCTGCACCCACTACCTTCTACGGCCTGGCCGGGAAAATGATCCCATGGTTCGCGGTTTCTGCCGCGCTATTGTGCGCAATCGGGTTATATATCGGCTTCGCGGTCGCGCCGGTCGATTATCAGCAGGGCGAGTTTTACCGCATCATTTTCATTCATGTGCCGGCTTCCATCCTGTCCATGTTCCTTTACCTGGTCATGGCGGGCTATGCGGCGCTGGGGCTGGTTTTCAATACCCGTTTGTCGGCGATGATGGCCAGCGCAATCGCGCCCACCGGCGCCTTGTTCGCGCTCATCTCGCTATGGACCGGCGCGCTGTGGGGCAAGCCGATGTGGGGGGCGTGGTGGGTATGGGACGCGCGCCTGACTTCCGAGCTTATCCTGCTGTTCCTGTATCTGGGTTTCATCGCGTTGCACGCCTCAATCGACGATCCGCGCCGCGCCGACCGCGCCAGCGCGTTGCTGGCCATCGTGGGCTCGGTGAACGTGCCCATCATTTATTTTTCGGTCAAGTGGTGGAACACACTGCATCAGGGCTCGACCATCAAGTTCAGCGGCACTTCGATGCATGTGGCGATGCAGCAGGCGATGTTCATCATGCTGGCGGCTTGCTGGCTGTACGCGATTGCGGTGGTGCTGGCGCGCGTGCGCAGCATCATTCTGGAACGCGAGCGGAACACTACATGGATTAACGAGTTACCGGAGGTCAAGGGATGAACAGTCTGGATATCTGGATGCGGGAACATACGCTCGCCTATGTTTGGCTGGGCTCGTATGCGGTCGCCTTTCTTATTTTTGCCATTGAGATCGCCATGGTCAGGCACAGGCGGAAAATAACTTTGCAGCAGGTGCGCCTGATGCGCGACGCCGAAGGGGAAGAGGAATAAATGAAGCCGCGCCAGAAAAGATTGATGTTCATTATTGCTGCCGTTGCCGGATTGGCTGCGGCGGTCGGGTTGGTGCTGAATGCGCTGGAAAACAACGTCAGCCTGTATTTCACCCCGACTCAGGTATTCAATAACGAAGCACCGCACGGGCGCAGTTTCCGCATCGGCGGCCTGGTCGAGGAGGGCAGCGTGAAACGTGAAGCGGACGGCCTGACGGTGAATTTCGTGATTACCGACAAACATAAAAGCATCCCGGTCGTTTACAAAGGCATCCTCCCGGACTTGTTTACCGAAGGCAAGGGTGTGGTCGCGCAGGGCAGGGTGGAGGCCGATGGCGTGATGCGCGCCGACGAAGTGCTCGCCAAGCACGATGAAAACTACATGGCGCCGGAAGCCGCCGACGCGCTGAAAAAAGCCGAGGTCGCAAACGCTGCTGCGGCGTCAGCACCGGCAAGCGCACCTGCCTCTCCCGCTACAAAATAATTCTTTTAAGGTTCCAGCATGATTCCAGAGATTGGTCATTTCGCGTTAATTGTTGCGTTGTTTCTGGCATGTTGCCTGGGTGTGTTGCCGATTATCGGCGCGGCGCGGGACAATGCGGCGTTGATGGGCGCCACGCGCCCGCTGGCCTATGGCCAGTTCGTGTTGCTCGCCATCGCCTTTGCCTGCTTGACCTATGCCTTTGTCGTCAACGATTTTTCCGTGCTGTATGTGGCGCAGCACTCCAATTCGCAGCTTCCCACCATATACAAGGTGTCTGCCGTATGGGGCGGGCACGAGGGATCGCTGTTGCTATGGGCTTTTCTGCTGGGTGGCTGGATATTGGCCGTCGCCGTGTTCAGCAAACATCTGCCGGGAGAAATGGTGGCGCGCGTGCTGGGAGTGATGGGGTTGGTATCGGTCGGTTTCCTGCTGTTCATGCTGCTCACCTCCAACCCCTTCGACCGCCTGTTGCCGGCCGCCGCCGACGGGCGCGACCTGAACCCGCTGCTGCAAGACCCCGGGCTGGTGATCCATCCGCCGATGTTGTACATGGGCTATGTCGGATTTTCGGTAGCCTTCGCCTTTGCCATTGCCGCGTTGCTGGGCGGAAGAATGGATGCCACCTGGGCGCGCTGGTCGCGCCCGTGGACGACTGTAGCGTGGATATTCATGACTGCCGGTATCGCGATCGGCAGCTGGTGGGCATATTACGAATTGGGCTGGGGTGGCTGGTGGTTCTGGGATCCGGTGGAAAACGCCTCGTTCATGCCGTGGCTGCTCGGCACCGCGCTGATCCACTCGCTGGCAGTGACGGAAAAGCGTGGCGCATTCAAGAGCTGGACATTGTTGCTGGCGATCGCGGCATTTTCGTTGAGCCTGCTCGGCACGTTCCTGGTGCGCTCCGGCGTGTTGACTTCGGTGCATTCGTTTGCGGCCGACCCCAAGCGCGGGATATTCATCCTGTCTTTCCTGGTCGTCGTGATCGGCGCATCGCTGCTGCTGTTCGCGTGGCGTGCGCCGAAAATCGGCCTGGGCGGCAAGTTCGATCTGCTGTCGCGCGAAGCGCTGTTGCTGTCGAACAATGTGCTGTTGTCGGTCGCCGCCGCCTCGGTATTTATCGGCACGCTTTACCCGCTGTTCATGGACGCGCTCGGTCAAGGCAAGCTGTCGGTCGGGCCGCCTTATTTCGAAGCGGTGTTTGTGCCGCTGATGGTGCCGATGGTGCTGATGATGGGTTTGGGGCCGCTGGCACGCTGGAAGAAATTTTCCGCGCCGGAACTGGCAAAACGCATACGCTGGGTCTTTGCCAGCGCCATGTTGATCGCCTTGTTGCTGCCGCTGACGATGGGGGAATGGAATGTCATGGTCGCGCTGGGGCTGTTGATGGCGTTCTGGATTATTGCCTCGACCCTGCTGAGTTTGAGCGAACGACTGGCCGGGCACGGCAACTTCATGCTGCGCGCGCGCGGCCAATCGCTGAGTTATTACGGCATGCAGTTGGCGCATCTCGGCGTGGCGGTATTCATCATCGGCGTGACCTTGGTGAATGGCTATGAAACCGAACGCGATGTGCGCATGGATGTCGGCGATACCTTGCAGGAAGGCGGCTACGAGTTCCGTTTCAATGGCGCCACGGCAATAGAAGGCCCCAATTACACGGCGGCCAAGGGGCACATGACGGTCAACAAGAACGGCAAGCTGGTCACCGAACTGTATCCGGAAAAACGCCAGTACAACGCTTCCGGCATGCCGATGACAGAAGCGGCGATCCGACCCGGATTGCTGGGCGACTTGTACGTGTCGCTGGGCGAGCCGATCCCGGACAGCAAAGGGGCATGGGCGGTGCGCATCTACATCAAGCCGTTCGTGGACTGGATTTGGGCGGGATGCTTGTTGATGGGGCTGGGCGGTGTGCTGGCGGTCAGCGACCGGCGCTATCGCTTGCACCGGAAAACCGGCAAGAATAGCCAGGAAGCGAAAGGCCAGGGCGGCATGGGCAACATATTGGCAGCAGAGGGAAAACAATCATGATGCGTTTTATTCTTCCGTTTGTGGTTTTCATGATCATGGCAGCGTTCATGTATGTCGGGCTGAGCCTGAATCCGCGCGAAGTACCGTCGCCGCTGGTCGGCAAGGAAGCTCCCGCGTTTACATTGCCGCAGTTGCACGAGCCGTCCAAACAGTTTTCGCCGCAGGACATGAAGGGCAAGGTGTGGCTATTCAACGTGTGGGCATCGTGGTGTACGGCTTGCGAAGGCGAACATCCTTTGTTCATGGAGTTAGCGCGCCGCAACATCGTGCCGATTTACGGTATGGACTACAAGGACAAACGGGAAGACGGAGAGGCGTGGCTGCGCAGGCACGGCAACCCCTATGCCCTGGTCGTGTCCGATATTGAAGGCCGTGTCGGCATCGACTATGGCGTGTACGGCGTGCCGGAAACCTACCTGATCGACAAGCAGGGCGTCATCCGGCACAAGCAGATTGGCGCGGTGACGCCGGAAGTCCTGGACGAAACCCTTCTTCCGCTGATTAAGGAGTTGCAGGCCAAATGAAGAAGCATTTTTTGATGTTGCTATTGTGCTTGCTGCCGGTTTTTTCTTATGCCGGCGAAGCGACGGATATGGCTGCCGACCCGGTGCTGGAAAAGCGCATGATCGGCCTGGCGGAAAAGTTGCGCTGCCTGGTTTGCCAGAATGAATCGCTGGCCAGCTCGCATGCCGAACTCGCCGAAGATCTGCGCCGCGAAGTGCGCGAACAGATGCAGAAGGGCATGAACGACCAGGAAATCATCGATTACCTGGTTTCCCGTTACGGCGATTTCGTGCTGTATGACCCGCCGATGAAAAAATCCACGCTGGTGCTCTGGTTCGGCCCGTTCGCGTTGCTGCTGATTGGCGGCGGCGTGCTGGTCTATCAATTGCGCAAGCGCAAAAGCCAGGTTCCTGAAGCTGCATTATCCGCCGAGGACGCACAACGCGCCGCACACCTGTTGGAAGATGCTCCCGAGTCCTTGAATCAATCGCCTCGCGACGCTCACGTTAAGGATAAGCAAGCATGATCTCATTCTGGATAGCCTGTGCAGCATTGCTGATCGTGGCGCTGCCGTTCATTGTTTGGCCACTGTGGCGCGGCGCCGCCAGTGGCAACGCGGGCACTCATAATGAGGTTCAACGCGATGCCGCCAATCTGGAGATTTTACGCGACCAATCAACGGAGCTCGAAGCCGATCTGCGCGACGGGTTGTTGACGCAGGATGCCTACGAGCAGGGCAAACGCGAATTGCAGGCGCGCCTGCTGGATGAGGTCAACATGACACAGCCGGCTGCTGCACCGCACCGCTCCGCGAAGGGTCTGGCGATCATGCTGGCGATATTGCTGCCGTTGTTCAGCGTGCCACTTTATCTCACCATCGGCAATACCAAAGCGTTGTTGCCGCAGCAGCAGGATAGCGGCGTGGCAGGCGGCGGTTTCGGCACCATTCGTTCCGAGGCGAAGCTGCAGGAACTGGAAGAAAAGCTGGCGCGGCAGCCGCAAAATCCCGATGGTTGGTACACGCTGGCGCGCTCTTACAGCGAGCTGCAACGCTACCCCGATGCGGTGCGTGCTTATGGAAAGTTGGTCGAACTGGTGCCGGGCGAAGCGCATCTATGGGCAAATTACGCCGATGTTTACGCGATGAGCAACAAACAGTCACTGCTGGGCGAGCCAACCAGGTTGATCAACAAGGCGCTGGAGCTGGATGGCAACAACCTCATGGCGTTGGCCCTGGCCGGTTCAGCTGCGATGGAGCGCGGCGACTATGCGGCGGCTATCGCGCACTGGACAAAATTGAATAATTTATTGCCGCCAGACGACAATGAAGCGCAAATGATCCGCGATGGCATCAAGCAAGCAAGCCAATTTCTTGAAATGCAAAAAGGCGGCAAGGGAAAAACACCTGCCGTCAAGCCCCCCGGAAAATTGGGAGCCATCAGCGGTGCGATCACATTAAGCCCATCGTTGGCTGGCAAGGCCGCGCCAACCGACACCGTGTTCATTTTTGCGCGCGATGCGCGAGACTCCAAGACGCTGTTCGCCGTATTGCGCAAACAGGTAAAAGACTTGCCGCTGCAATTCGCGCTCGACGACAGTATGGCATTGATGCCGCAGGCGAAACTGTCCGGTGCAGATCAAGTTGTAGTGGTGGCGCGCATATCCAAATCCGGTGATTCGATTGCCCAGCCCGGCGATCTGCAGGGAGCGACAGGCACGATCAAACCGGGTGTCAGTGGATTGAATATCGTGATTGATTCAGTGCTGCCGTAGCCGGGCAGTGCTTCGCGATTGCCCTTGCTCTTTCCTTGGGTTCTTTCAGGGCACTCGGTTACACAAAATGGAACCCCAAACCCCCTCCAGCTCCCCCTTGTCAGGGGGAGAGCCTACCTCCTCCCCTGACAAGGGGAGGCCGGGAGGGGTTTGGGGTAAAAGGTGGAGTGATCTTGCAAGACGTTTCATCATCAGGGGTGGCTGCTGCCATGCCCGTTAGATTGTAAATAAGGGATACAGAAATTACAAACGTACCGTTTGGTCATGAACCTCACGATGATGTAGGTCGGGATTCATCCCGACGGGGTGGGGTTATGCGGCGCTCTGTCGGTATGAATCCCGACCTACGAAACCCGCCCCC
>JAUYJO010000216.1 GCA_030700315.1 Gallionella sp. | reverse complement strand
GCCAGTGAAATGACTGGTGAGCAAAGCCAATTTCGCTTCCACGTTGAAAAATCAGCGGCCAAAGCATCTCGACCTGTTCACCTTGGCAGATTGAATTGGTGGCCACGAACGCGGCTTGTGAATTGACTGTCGCGCCGTAGTCGGCTGCTTTCAGATACCACGCCGCCACGTAGTCGAGATTCTTGTAGGTCTTGGTGATCGGGGAAAATATCCGATCCATGTCGGACTTCTGCTCCTCGTCCTGGTTTGAACTACCAAGATAGGGCGGATTGCCGACGATGTAGGTCTCGCCGCCTTCCTTGGGCGGACAGACTTTGAGCCAGTCCTTACGCAGGGAATTAGCGTGAACGATGTTGCCGCTGTCCCGAAGCGGCAAGGCAGGGGGCGCCGACCCGAACTCGGCTTTGAACTGCTCGTTCATTTGGTATTCGGCGATCCAAAGCGAAAGCTTGGCCGTCTCGGCTGCGAAGTCCGCGAGCTCAATGCCGTAGAACTGCGAGAGGTGGACGCCCGTCATTGGCAGCGACCGTTGGCCGATCTCGCGTTGACGCTCGAAGATTCGGCTCTCGATCTTGCGCAGCTCCCGGTAGGCGATGATCAAGAAGTTGCCGGAGCCGCAAGCCGGGTCAAAGACTCGAATGTTTTGGAGTCGGCGCAAGAGCTTGACGAGCTTGGCATCGCTGTCGCGAGCTGCCTCGAATTCCTCTTCAAGAGAAAGCAAAAACAGCGGATGCAACACCTTCATGATGTTGGGCACCGACGTGTAGTGCATACCCATGTCGCCGCGCATGCCCGGCTCGACCACCGCTTGGATCATCGACCCGAAGATGTCGGGATTGATGTGGCTCCAAGCCAGCTCCCCGCATTCGCGCAGCAGCCTTCGCGCGCGCTTGCTGAACTTCGGAATCAGGGTCTTGTCGCGAAACAATCCGCCGTTCACATAAGGGAAGCGTTTGGCGAATTCAGGCATGCCCGCCCGATCCTTGCCATCGGAATTCATCGCGAGAAAAAGCGTCTCCAAGACCTGGGCCAGGTCTGATCCGTCTTCGTTGGAGACGTTCATCAGGGTCGTGGTGAACAGGCCCTTCTCGAAGATCGACGTGCCCTCGGCAAAGAAGCAAAACAACATCCGCGTCATAAAGATGTTGAGGTCGTGGGTCCGGTCGGCCCCGATCCAATCGGGATTGGCCTCCAAGATCGCGTCGTAGAGCTTGGCGAGGCGCGCGGTCGCTTTGATGTCGGCGGGGTTCTCGTCCACCCCCTCATAGCGCTCGATGTTGGCCAGCGGCAGGAAGAAGTCGAACGCATCATTGAGCTTTGAAAACTCAGGATCGATGCTCAGGTCAGACTTGGTGTCCCGCGCATAGAACTCGACGCCATCGGTCGCGACCAGAAAGCGCGGCGCCTGCTTGCCCGGATCGGCGGACATTGCATCGATGGCTGCGGCGGCTTTGCCCTTTGCAGTCGGCTGAAACCACAGCTTCTTCTTCCAAACGACTTCGCCGGTCTGCAACAAGTCTCCCGCTTGGGCTTGGCGCAGCTTGGTGACGGTCGCCTTGGGGGCGTCATAGATGCGCAGGAACTCGAAGACGAAGCTCTCGGGATCGAAAGGCTTCTCGACAAGCTCGCGCAGGGCGGATTCGATTTCTGCGATGTTCATGGATTCCCTGTCCTGTCTTTGTCTTATATGTAGTAGCGGAACGGCAGCGGGGGCAGCTCGCCCTTGCGCGGCGCCGCCGTGAGAATTTCCCCGACCGCATCGGCGAATCGCAGGGTCACCGGAACCCCGTCGCCGTAGATGCAGGCGTTGTAGTTGAGCTTGGTGAGCGCCAGCACATCCGACATCACTTGCTTGATGTCGGCGTCTCCCCTGCACACCTCGATGGACAAGGGATTCGGGACTTCGCGCCCCGCGTAGGTTTGCAGCCTCGGAACGAAACCCTTGGTCCATAGGTATGCCATCCAAGGCGACTTCACCCAGCCTAGGCCACGCGCGATGTTCATCGTGCCGTGGCGATAGAGCTTCATGCCGGAGTCCTCGCGGATGCGCACGCACACCACATTGGTTTCGGGCGGAACCGTCTCCTTGAAGCCATCCCACTCCTCGGCCGAAAAGCGGGTCTTGCCATGGATGAAGAGCTCGCGCGGGGCCGCGCCTGCGTGATTCTTCCGATACGCGTCCACCACCAAGGCCATGAGCGCCTTGGCCTTCTCCTTGGGCAAGTGGAAGTCGTGGTCGGTCGAAGTCAGCCACGGGCCGACCGCCCCCCTGAACACCACCCCATCGCCCGAATCGAGGAACATCTGCGCCCCGCAACAGGCGTTGCCCGCCTCGTGGGTCGAGAAGTCCTTCTTGAACACGATGCCGACGTAGCAGACGCCGGGCCGCGAGCCTCCAAGCTGCCATGGCTTGCCGCCCGCCTTGAAAAAGCAGGTGTTGGCCAAATTCCAAGCGAGCGTCGCCGGGTCCTGCAGGCCGCGCAGCGGCATGCCGTTTTCCTTCTTGAAGTCCTCGGGGGCGAGCGTGGTCTCGCGCACCACTTGAACCGCCGCCTTGTGCTCCAAGAGCCGGGCCTTGAGCTGGTTGTGGAAATCGAGCTCGTAGAGGTAAATCTCGGCGGACTTGTTGTCCTCCTCGAACAGCCCCGGCTCTCTCAGGAGGCGGGTGGCCGCCGACTTGTCCATCAGCACATCCGAGCTTCCGCGCTTGTCCCTGTCAATCTTGGACTGCGGGCGGCAATGCTTGTGGACATCCTCGGGCACGACGGCCATCCACAAATCGACCGGGGACTCGCTGTCCTGGCGGATGTGGTCGGCGATGGCGTCCGAGTAGAGCGACACCGCTTTGTGAATAGCCTGGTGGCGGTCGCCAATCAGAATCGCCCTCCCCAGCTCTGCCTTGTCGATTTCGATCCAGACGGCGGGCTTGGCGGGCCACTCCACGCCAAACACCGCTTGGAAGCCCGGAAACAGGGTGTGGTTGGGGTCGTCGGCACGAGCCGGGGGGATGGGCTTCGCGAGCTTGGCGACGCAACGGGAATAACGTTCGAGCCCCTCCTTGGTGGACACCACGCCGATGCGCAGGTTTCCGCCCGTGCGCGGGCTCTCCAACGGCCCATACAGCAGCAAGCCGTCCTTGGGGTGCTCCATGCGCTGGCCGTATCCGAACAGCAGCTCGGGCTCGGCGATCTCGATCATGGTCGGGTCGAAGCTCACGATGCGGCCTCCTCTTCATCGATCTCGTCGGACTCGCCCAAGTCGTCGTCGGGCTCGTCGATGGGATCGGCGTCAATCGAGGGGGCAAGGTCCGACAGCCCCGCTGGGGCCGAGAACACGATGGGGGTGGCTGACAGGACAACGAATCGCCCCGAGCCCACAGGCAGCCGGATTTCGGGCTGGCCTTCGGATGCGAGGGCCAAAAAGGCCCGCAGGAACCCGCGCCAACGGTCGTTCCACCAACTGCGGCAAAAGCTCATGCGCAGGCGCTGGGCGCGAGCGGGCGAATCCATCGGCTTGCCGTCGTCGCCGGAGAAGACGATGGTCGAGCGCAGCTCCACCCGCCACGGGTCGTCGAAATTGGGGACCATGCCCACCGCATACGCCCAATTGGCCTTGCGCTTCTCGCTTCGGCCGTTAAGCCCCTTGCGGCGCTTGCGCCCATCCACGTCTATGAAGGCGACCTTCTCGCCCCGGCCTCCGGTGAGCTCCGGGGTCACGTAGAAGACCTTGCGCCCGCCCGACTGCATATGGACCCCGAAGCCTTTGGCTTCCATGGCAAGCTCCCACGCCTGTCGGACCAAGTTGGCGACGCGCTTGCGGGCCTCCCACTTGGTCACGGGCTTGTCCCCCAAGGTCGATCCGGATTCGACGAACGAAGCGGCATCGACCGCGTTGGCCGTGGCTTTGAGCATGGCAGAGTTCTTCATGAGCGATACGAGGTCGGCGCTCTTGGCGAATCCGACGATGCGATCCTCGTGCTCGAACCAAGGGATGAGCCGGTTTTCCTCGGTCAGCTTGATCTCGCGCTCGCGGCCCAAAAAGCGGGCCGACTCCAAGGCGGGCGGCAGCTCCATGATGGAAAGCCAGGTCGAATCGAGCGACTCCTTCGAATCGGTGCGCAGAATCGCGCCCTCTTTGGTCTCCGGCAGCCAGTGGCGGGCCGAGCGCGGATCGGGGTCGGCGACTTTCGGCGCCTTGGCGTCGATCAGCGTATCGACCAACGATGCAAGCCCCGAATGCCAGCCTGCTGAGAAGTTGATGACGTTCTTGCGGTGGATGCCGATGGGCAAGAGCGAAAAGTCATAGTCGTCGATCCGGATGGGGATCACGAATCCCGGCAGCGACTTCTCGATGGTCTGGGCCAGAGCCCATTCATCCTTCACGCCGGGCTTGCCCACCGACACCTTGGACACGACGGCCAGAAAGCGGAAGGACTCCTCGCGGATGGCCTTCTCGATCTTGTCCCAGAAGTGGTCGCCGCCTTTGAGCCGGTCCAAGTCATGCCATACCTTGTAGCCCGCAAGCTCCAAGCGGGCGCCCAGCCAACGCACGAAGCCGTTGTCCTCGGGAGTTGCATGGCTGATGAAGATGGCTTCGCGGGTCATGCTGCGCCCTTGGTTGTTGAAGCCGATGCTCCGGGGGCAAGTGCCGCACTCTCGACGCCATAGAGCGTCTGGGTGTTGCGAAGCCAAAGGTGATGGGATGCCGGATCGAGCCGGTGATCGGGCGAGCTGTCGATGTTCCAACGCCGCAGGACGTATCCCGCGAGGGCCGCACGCGACTTGATCCTGAGAACCCCGTCCGTCATCGCGTAGTCAGCCTCGACGGCCTTGGGCCATGTGACGCCCGGATGCGGAACGATTTCCAAATCAACAATGCGTGCCCACTGCTCGTCAGCGCCAATCTGCTCAGCTTCTAGAACTTCTCCATCGAGTTCTTGGGCCTTGGCAATCCTCGTGAGCACGAAGTCCCCAAAGCGATCCCGCTCCCGGTCATACGCCCTGATATGCCAGCGCAGGCCGTTGTCGGCCAAGGCTATGGGCACGAGCTCACGGCGTTTCGATCCGGATGACAAAGAAAGGTAATTGACCCTGACCGCCTTCCTGGCGACAAGGGCTCGGGTGATCGTGGCGAGGACTTCCAGGTCCGGCTTGACCAGTTGCCCCGGCCCCTCGCAGGGGGCCACTTGCCGCAGCTTCAAATCCAGTCCATCACCGAAGCCTTGCAGCAGCCAGACGAGCACGCGCTCGGTGGAGAACTCGAAGACAGGCTTGAACGAGGCGGACGGTCGATAGCAGCGTGCCGGAGCGTCGTAGTCGAGGTTGGCGGGAGCGATGTCGCGGTATGAGCTCAGGTCGCGCGAGGCCGCCGCTGGTTTGACCCCGAAGCGGGCTTCGATGTCGCCTCGTCGCAGCTCACCCGAAAAAAACGCGCGCAACTCCAAGAACGCGAGTCGTTCGCGCTGCGTTTGCGAAACATCCGGTGGTGTGCCCAAGCTCCTCTTTCTGGGCCGCTCGGCCCGAGCGCGAAGCAAAGATCGCGCCTATATCGGAAAGATGCTACCACACTCATCAAATTGATACGGGCAGGCCGGTTCCAAACAATTCGAATCTAATCGATGACGCCTGAAACGCCACCACTGCAAATGTTGCCCCGTTGCCAGGGCGTCTTTTCTGAGCAGTTCTTACGAACCTCCGTTGCGGCGCCACTGGGACGCACACACCGGCAGGGAGATTCCAGTGGCCTCCCCTTGCGTCTCACTCTGCCCGGTCGCTGTTGCCAGCGAGGGGTGGAGCCTTGCGGCCCCGGTGGAATCGCGGCCTTGCTGGACGGACGCCCGGCCCGAAGAGACAAGCCCTCCAAAGCCGTTGATCCTTCCCCATGACCTTCGCGATGCGTTTCCATGCGCTGTCCCTTGGCCGCCGCTCGATACACTGTTCGATTGATGGCATGGACCTCGAAAACGCAACGCGCTCCAAATACTCTTGACTCGGACAATTTCTCCGAGCCTTGCCCTTTGGGCTGTTATTCGGGATAGCTCCGGGTCTACCCAAAACTGCCCTCCTTCCAATTTCAAAGGCTGCCGCGCTTTCAACCGACAACCCATTGATTTCGGAAAATTTCGCGAAGCCGATTGCTGCCGCACTTCCGGCCTGCACTTGCACTACTTTCACCCCTGCCTTTTCAGCGGCCCGTCTCAACGCTGAATGAAAGCCCATGTAGTCGCTCGGGCGAAGACTGCGGGCCACGCCGGAACTCTTGAGCTCCTTTTGTCTTTGGACAAATCCCTCGGCGCCAATGGAAATATTGGACGAAGACATCTTCGCCGCGTCAGCAATTGCCTTTGCTGACTTGCGCACTGAATCAATTCGCTGACCTTTTCGTGCGGACGAAAGATTCCAATCCGCACTGCCTTTAAGCGTAGGAACCTGCATCGCAATCGAGCCAATGGGTCCTACAGGGGATGTTGCGTTGTTTCGAGTCAAGTTTCCTCGTTCATCAACGGTAACCCATGCGCAGCGTCGTCCGTTGAATTCAACCCCAATGGCACCTTTCACCGTTTCTGAAGCCGCCGGACTATCAAGCTCAAACGTCGCATGGAGATAAATTGCCGCCTCTCCATTTTTTTTCCGAAATCGCCGCAATATCCGCATGCTGATGGGCTGACCGTTCACCATCGCATCAGAAATTGCTTTGTGCGCTTT
>JAUYJO010000213.1 GCA_030700315.1 Gallionella sp. | reverse complement strand
TTCATCCCGACGGGGTTGGGTTATGCGGCGCTCTGTCGGGATGAATCCCGACCTACGAAACCCGCCCCCGGTTCATCAAAGGTACTTTTACAATTTCTGCATCCCTAATGTCACCCTGCGGCATCACACAAAACAATAAGGAAAAAACCATGAAAGAAAATTCCGCAATCCGAATTCTGGCGCTGGATGACGAGCCGCTCATGCTCAAGCTGCTCAGCCGGATGCTGGCGAATCTCGGCTTTACCTCGGTCGCCACCTGTGACAACGGATACGCCGCGCTTGAGAAAATCGGCCATGCGGATGGTGCGCCGGACTTGATCCTGCTGGATCTGAATATGCCGGAGATGGACGGGGTAGAATTCGTGCGCCATCTGGTCGAACGGCAATATGCGGGCAGCCTCATCCTGGTCAGCGGCGAGAACGAACGCATGTTGCAATCCACCGTCAAGCTGGTGCATGCGCACAAAATTCCGGTGCTCGGCCACCTGCACAAACCGGCGACGCCGGAAGGGCTGAATACATTGCTTGTGAAATGGTCGCCGCCGCTGCCAAACAAACTGCGTGCAGCAAAGAAAACTTACAGCGCAGACGAGGTGCGTACCGCCATCGCGAATGGCGAACTAATCAATTACTACCAGCCCAAGGTGGCAGTCGCCACCGGCCAGGTGGTGGGCGTAGAAGTGCTGGTGCGCTGGCGGCATCTCGTCGATGGGCTGGTGTTTCCCGACCAGTTCATCAGTGTGGCGGAAGCACACGGCCTGATCGACGATCTGACCCGCGCGGTGCTGGGCAGTGCGCTCGCGCAGGCCAGCATCTGGCAGGCAATTGGGTTGTCCTTGCGAGTGGCGGTGAACGTGTCGATGGATAACCTGGCGTCGCTGGATTTCGCGGATTATGTCACCAAACAGACTGCCGACGCTGGCGTTCCGCCGCAGCAGATAGTGCTGGAAGTAACAGAAAGCCAGTTGATGCGCGACCTGCGCGCACCGCTGGAAATCCTCACCCGGCTGCACCTGAAACGCTTCCGGCTATCCATCGACGATTTCGGCACCGGACATTCCTCGCTGGCGCAGTTGCGCGATATTCCCTTCGATGAGCTGAAGATCGACCAGAGCTTCGTGCATGGCGCGTGGAACAACGGCACAACGCGCGCAATGTTCGACGCCAGCCTCGGGCTGGCGAAACAACTGGATATGGAAATCGTTGCAGAAGGCGTAGAAGACCGCGACGACTGGGAATTCTTGCGCAGCACGGGATGCGATATCGCCCAAGGCTACTTCATCGCAAAACCGATGCCTGCCGCTGACTTGCAGGGGTGGATAAAAAACTGGGAAGAGCGGGTGCGGAAAGAGCTTCCGGCAGGAACTAACGAGCCGACATAACAATGAACCCAAATGGATTATCTGGGATAATAAAACAGGATGGCAAGTTGTAAGAAAGCGCACCAATGGAGAAAAGCGCACACGTTTAGGGAGACAGAAATCACAAACGTACCGTTTGGTCATGAACCTCACGATGAGGTAGGTCGGGATTCATCCCGACGGGGTTGGGTTATGCGGCGCTCTGTCGGGATGAATCCCGACCTACGAAACCCGCCCACGGTTCATAAAAGGTACTTTTACAATTTCTGCATCCCTTAGAGGCGCAGTAGCCGCATTATTCGTGCAAACATCGACAAGCCGATGTGCAAGGAAATCATGGTCATTTCACCCGAATCAGTTGCACAACCCCGCCGTTTGTCGGTAAGCGCCAAGCTGGGCGGGATATTCCTGCTGCTGGCGATAACCGCCACCGGCAACCTATATTTATCCAATACGCTGCACGACAGCATCGCGAATATCGCCAACATCATCAACCAGAGCGGGCGGCTGCGTTATCTGTCCCAGCAGATAGCCTTCCAGTCGGCCAGCTTCGTGCTGGAGCCGGGCGAGGCCGCCAGACAGTCGGAAGTGGAAGCGGAAAACGAATTCAAGGTGCGTTATGCCGGTGTGGCAAAGGAAATCGGGAATCTTCATTCGCTGATGCGCAGCGCCGGGGACGATCTGGAAGAGCATCTGGGGCATATAGACAAAGCTTGGCAGGACCTGCATATCGCGCTGGAGCGGGTACTGGCGGAGCCGGATCTGGCGGCACGGCAGGCGGTGCAGCGCGAGGTGGCGGCTGGCGCGGCGGCGATGCTGAGCGAGGCCGACCATCTGGTGGGCGCTCTCGAAAAAGCCGCGCAAACCGCCAACCAGCGGGTGGACTCCATCATTTATCTGGTGCAGGTGCTGGAAATCCTGCTGATGCTTTGGGTCTTTTTTTATGTGCGCTCGCGGGTTACCGCGCCGATCATCAACCTGACCGAATTCACCCGGCGTTTCGCCGCCGGCGAGCGGGGCGTGCGCATGGATTTTCACTCGCGCGACGAGATCGGCGAACTGGTGCTGACCTTCAATGCCACCGCGGCGCAGACCGACGAGCTGATCGGTGAATTGGACAGGCGCGCGCGGGAAAACGCCACACTGGCCGCCATTCTCGAAGCCACTACCGACTTCGCCGGCACCGCTTCGGCGGAAGGGCGTATCCTTTATCTCAACCGTGCCGGATACCGGATGCTGGGGCTTGCCGGGGATGAAGACCTTGGCCGTTACTCCATCGCCGATTTTCATCCGCCCGACGTGGCCGATCATACCCTCCATGCCATTTTGCCCGCCGTGGTGCGGGAAGGGTTGTGGTCGGGGGAAAGCATGCTGCGTTCGCGCACCGGAGTCGATATTCCGGTGTCGCAGGTGATTATCGCCCACAAGAAAGAGGATGGCGCGGTGGCTTATTATTCCACCATCATGCGCGACATGACGCATTTCAAGACGCTGGAGCAGCGCCTGCAATCCTCGCTCGATTTCCACCTCAAACTGATGCAGGAGTTTCCCAACCCGATCTGGCGCATCGACAGGAACGGCAAGTGCGATTATGTCAACCGCGCCTGGCTGGAATTTACCGGTCGCACTCTGGAGCAGGAGCTGGGCGACGGCTGGGCCGATGGTATACACCCTGAAGATCGCGAGCACAGTTTCAGCGCCTTCCTTTCCGCCTTCAACCGGCGCGAGCCGTTTGTCATGGAATACCGCATGCGCCACCGTGACGGCAGCTACCACTGGATACTGGATCACGGCGCGCCATACACCGATCTGGACGGCGAGTTTGCAGGCTATCTCGGTTCCTGCTACGACATCAACGAGCGCAGGGGGGCCGAAGATTCCTTGCGCAAGCTCTCGCTGGCGGTGGAGCAGAGCCCCAATTCGATCATCATCACCGACCTCGGTGCAAATATCGAATATGCCAACGAGGCCTTCGTCAAGGCATCCGGCTACAGTCTGGCCGAGATTATCGGACAGAATCCGCGCCTGCTGCATTCCGGCAGAACCCCGAAGGCAAGCTACGACGACTTGTGGGCGCACCTGACCCGAGGCGAAGTGTGGAAGGGCGAATTCATCAACCGGTGCAAAAACGGCAGGGAATACATCGAATCGGTGTGGGTCTCGCCGGTGCGCATGGCCGATGGGCGTGTGGTTAACTATCTGGCTATCCAGGAGGACATCACCGAACGCAAGCGGATGGAGGCAGAGCTGCTCCAGCTCAACGATGAGCTGGAAGAAAAAGTGGCGGCGCGCACCGCTGCATTGGATCAAGCACGGCTTGATGCCAACCATGCCAACCGCGCCAAATCAGCCTTTCTCGCCGCGATGAGCCACGAGATCCGCACCCCGATGAACGGCGTGGTCGGCATGGTCGATGTGCTGCAACAGACCAGCCTCAATGGCCAGCAAACAGAGATGGTCAATATCATCCACGACTCGGCGTTTTCCCTGCTTGCCATCATCGACGATATTCTCGACTTCTCCAAGATCGAGGCCGGCAAACTCCAGATCGACAGTGTGCTCATGTCCATAGCCAGTGTGGTGGAAGGGACATGCGAAACCCTGATTCCCCTGGCCCTGAAAAAAGGGGTGGAGCTGACGCTGTTCACCGATCCTGTCATCCCCCCGGCAGTCATGGGCGATGCGTTGCGGTTGCGCCAGATACTGGTCAACCTGGCGAACAATGCCATCAAGTTTTCCAGCGGGCTGGACCGTCCGGGCAAGGTATCGGTGCGCGCCGTGCTGGTCGAAGATAGCTCACATCTCAAACCCGTTCGTGGCGAGCCTGATGCAACTACTAGCCATCCGACTAGGCTGTCAGAAGACGCCAGCCAAGTCGGTGGTTATGTCGAACCACACAGCCCTTCGACAAAGCCTTTAGTCCTGAGCGCAGCCGAAGGGTCAGGGCGAACGGGTTTGGGGGATACAGGGCAGGTAACACTGGAATTCCGCGTGACCGACAACGGCATCGGCATCGACAAGGAAACCCAGGCGCGGCTGTTTTCCCCCTTTACCCAAGCCGATTCATCCACCACGCGGAATTTTGGCGGAACCGGGCTGGGGCTGGCCATCTGCCGCCAGTTGGCAAACATCATGGGCGGCGAAATCACGGTGCGGAGCGAACCGGGCAAAGGCGCGATGTTCGGCGTGCGGTTGCCGTTCGATTTGCCGCCGGAACAGATTGATGTAGGTCGGATTTCAACCCGACCGCTTCGACAAGCTCAGGACAGGCATGATGATGGTGTCGGGTTGAAACCCGACCTACAAAACCTTAACCTGATCGCAGGGCTGCATTGTTTGGTTGTGGGCGGCGCGGAAAGCCTGGCCGACGATCTTGCCGCTTATCTCGCGCATGATGGAGCAACGGTCGAGCGAGCGCCGGATATCGCTGCCGCACGGCAATGGATCGCCGGCCGCCCGCCCGGCCTGTGTATCGTGGTCATCGACACTGCGGGCGTCAATCCGCCGCTGGGCGAGTTACGCGCCGCCGCCCATGCCCGGCCCGGCCTTGATGTGCGCTTCACCGCCATCGAGCGTGGCGGACGCCAGCGCCCCCGGATTATTGCAACCGACCTGGTTGCGCTGGATGCCGAGGCGATGCATCGCCTCGCGTTTCTGGAAGCGGTGGCGATTGCCGCCGGGCGGGCCAAACAGCCTGGCCGGGCAAGCCTGCACAGCGATATCAAAGCGACGCTCGTGCCGTTGTCCCGCGAGGATGCGCGCCAACAAGGCAGCCTGATCCTGGTCGCCGAAGACAACGAGATCAACCAGAAAGTCATCCTGCAACAACTCAAATTGCTCGGGCGAATTGCCGACATCGCCAGCGACGGTCGCGAGGCGTTGGAGCTTTGGCGGAGCGGCGATTACGGCCTCCTGTTCACCGACCTGCATATGCCGAGGATGGACGGCTACGAACTGACCGCAGCGATCCGCGCCGCCGAAAAAACAGGCGACGCCAAAACGCGTATCCCGATCATCGCCATTACCGCCAACGCCCTCAAAGGCGAAGCCGATCACTGCCGTGCGATCGGCATGGACGATTACCTGAGCAAGCCGGTGCAACTCGCCAACCTGAAAGCGATGCTGGACAAATGGATGCCGGTTGCGTCCACCTCCCTCCCTCAATCCCATGGGGAAGGCGTAGGTAGGGTTAGCCCGCAGGGCGTAACCCGACAAGAGGCGGCGGATGTCGGGTTACGCTCCGCTAACCCGACCTGCGGCGCTCCGGCACCCGCTGCGGTGGACGTGAACGTGCTCAAGGCGTTGATCGGCGACGACGGGGCGTTGATCCGCGAGTTCCTGCATGACTTCCGCATCAGCGCGGCGAAGATTGCGGCGGAGCTGCGCACCGCCTGCGCGGCAGGAGATACTGCTGTTGCCGGTGCGCTGGCGCACAAGCTCAAGTCGTCATCCCGCTCGGTGGGCGCGCTGGCGCTGGGCGAGCTGTGCGCCGCAATGGAGCGGGCGGGCGAGGCGGGCGACATGGAGGCGCTGGCGGCGCTGCTGTTCGGGTTCGAGGCAGAACTGGCTGCCGTGGACCGCTATCTTGGTGCATTCCGGTAAAGGGGGAAATCATGGCAGAAAAATCGGCAATCCGGATACTGATAGTTGACGACGACTTTTTCTCGCTCAAGCTGCTCATACGGATGCTGGCCAATTCGGGTTTCACGCATGTCGCCACCTGCGATGACGGCCATGCCGCGCTGGAGCGTATCGACAATTCCGGCAGGCATCCGGATCTGATTCTGCTGGATCTGAACATGCCGGGAATGGACGGTGGCGAGTTTGTGCGCCACTTGGTCGAGCGAAGCTATAAAGGCGGCCTGATACTGGTCAGCGGAGAAGATGAGCGGGTTTTGCAGGTTGCCGAGAATCTGGTGCATGCGCACCGGCTTACGCTGCTTGGGAGCTTACGCAAGCCAGTTGCTCCAGATAGGCTGGTTGCGTTGATCGGGAAATGGCCGCCACCATCGCAGGGTAATCCATTGCGGGCTGCAACAAAAGTTTACGGCGCGACCGAATTGCGCGCCGCCATCAAAAAAGGCGAGCTGGTCAATTATTATCAGCCCAAGGTGGTGATTGCCACCGGTCGTGTGATGGGTGCGGAAGCGCTGGTGCGCTGGCAACACCCCAGCGATGGGCTGCTGTTGCCTGGCGATTTTGTCGGTGCGGCGGAAGAATATGGCCTGATCGACGATCTGGCCCGCGTGGTATTGAGCAGCGCATTCGCCCAGGCGAGGCTTTGGCAGGAAACCGGGCTGGCGCTGCAGTTGGCCGTCAATGTATCGATAAACAATCTGGTTTCGTTGGAGTTTGCGGATTTCATTTCCGACCTTGCCGCGACGGCAGGAGTGGCTCCGCAACAAGTCGTGCTAGAGGTTGCGGAGAGCCGCATCATGTCGTGCGACTTGCGCGCCTTGCTGGAAACCTTGACCCGCCTGCGCCTGAAACGGTTCCGCCTGTCTATTGACGATTTCGGTTACGGACATATCTTGCCGGAACAGTTGCGCAATATTCCTTTCGACGAGGTCAAGATCGACCGGAGTTTCGTGCATCACGTTTCGTCCGATGGGGCGAAACAGGCAAAATTCGATGCCAGTCTGTCCCTCGCGAGGCAGTTGAACATGGAGACCGTCGCGGAAGGCGTGGAGGATCGCGACGACTGGGACTTCCTATGCCGGAGCGGGTGCGATCTTGCCCAGGGTTATCTCATTGCCGAGCCGATGCCTGCCACCGACTTGGCTGGCTGGATACAGGTCGGCCATGCCCGGAGATGAAAATAATATCGCTATCGCAGGAGGCTTTCCGCCATGACATCTCGTGATCTTGCCGCCGCACATATCATGATCGTCACGGACAATGTGACCGATGCCGATCTCATCAAAAAACATCTGGATACCGAATTCTGCCATGTCGTTACTTCCACCGATCCTGACAAGGCGGTGGCAGATTTCGAACTCCACATGCCGGAGGTGCTGATGCTGGCATTCAACAGCTTGGGGAAATCGGAACGCTATTATCTCGAGCTTTACCGTTGCAGCCGCAAAATACATACGCAGCCACACCGTACCGTGATTTTGTGCAACAAGGATGAGGTGAAGCATGTTTACAATCTGTGCAAGAAAGAACTCTTCGACGATTACATACTGTTCTGGCCGATGACTTACGATACAACGCGCTTGCCGATGTCTGTATACCATGCGCTGCGCGAATTGGCGGTCACCAAGACTGGCGAACCGACTGCAGCGGAATTTGCCGCGCAAGCACGGCGTCTGGCTGAACTGGAAACAATGCTGGAGCGGCAGATGGTACGCGGCAGCCAACAGATCGAAGCGACCAGCCAAGCCGTGACGCAGGCAGAACAAAAAATCGGTGCGGCACTCGACGGTTTTTCACGGCAGTTGGTCCAAGGCGATCTGAGAACAGAAATCAACCGCATAAAGCGCGATGAGGTGCAGCGGCAGTTTCATGCTGCATCCGAATCCGTCAAACCCCTTAAACAGTGGGCGCAGGAGCTAAGGCGGGAATGTACGCCGCACCTGGAATCGGCGCGTGCCCTTGGGGCGATGGCGGGGCGCGTCCAGCCTATTGTGCTGGTGGTGGACGATGACGAGTTCCAGCATAGAATCGTGGGCCAAATACTGGAGCACAAGGGCTATCATTTGACGTTCGCTGGCAGCGGTATCGAGGCTTTGAAAATCATGCGCAAGACTCACCCGAGCCTCATCCTGATGGATGTCATGATGCCCGATATGGATGGCTTGGAAGTGGTGCGGTACATAAAGAGTGCGCCCCAATTGGCCGACATTCCCATTATCATGATGACTGGCAAGAGCGACAAGAACATCGTCATAGAAAGCTTGAATGCCGGTGCAGTCGGTTTCGTGGTAAAACCTTTCGACCGTGACACCTTGCTCAGCAAGGTGGTTCAAACGCTACATTAATCCCAGATAATCCATTTGGGCGTAGGTCGGGCTTCAGCACGACATGTCGGGTTAAAACCCGACCTGCAACCCATTGATTTTGCAATGCCTCAAGAGCTAATGGATTATCTGGGTTTAACTTGCTACAGGTTTGACCAGTCTCGCGTCGTATGTCCACCGGCGCACCTTTGTGGCAGTGATGCGAGAAATATCAGAATGCTTGGGGTTAAGCAGAATGACCGAATCTTCCGGCACGATGGCGGATGGCACAACCAACACTGCCGACTTATTGGACATCGCCCATTGGCTGCCAAAATCAACGCTGGCATTTTCGGCTAGGAAAGCATCCCACCCGGATTCAAGCGATTGCACCGTCGCAATCGTTCGTACTTTCCACACCTTTTCAGGAATGTCGATTGCGACCAGGAAACGATATAGCGGCAGGCCGCCAACATCGAGATGAACCAAAGTCTCAAGGCAAGCAAGCGAAGGCGTATCGGAACAATAAAGTACCGGCACGCCCCGTTGGTTCCACCGGCCACCCGTGATTTTCGCGCCCGCACCCGAAAGATCGTCAGCAGCGTAATCCGGTGCTTGCGTGGCGATACGCCAGACCCGCATCAGGCATACGCCCCGGACTGGGATTGCGCCAGGAAGCGGGCAACCAGATTTTGGCCTTCCATCGTATCCATAAATTCGGCGGGCTTTTTACCGCCCAGCGCAGGCAATGGCCGTTGCAGCCAGTCACCCACCCAGCGCCCGGCATCGAAACCTTCCGCGTTGCCGGACTGTTTCACCATCGCCTCAACCTGCCCCACAAGACGCTCCAGCCCCACCACCCGCTCAGATTGCTCGGCGGATAACGCCTCATGGTTTTGAATCTTGCGCACCATCGTCGACCTGGGAAGCGCCAGCGTGGAAAACAACAACTCGTTAGAAATACCCATTGCGCGACCGATCTGCACCAAGATACTCGCCGGTACGCCTTGGCGAATGATCATCACGCGCTCAAGCTCGGTAGCGTAATACAAACCCGACGCAGTCAATGCGTTAGACCGTGTGCATGGTGTCTTGCCAACTCCGGATTGTCGTGCGGCCTTTGCCCGTTCTCTACACGCAACGCTTTTTTTTGCCATCGTCACAGCAATACCAGCAGATGCCTTTGTCGGCTTGGTGCTTGTGCCGGAACGAAGCGAAACTTTTTTTGGCTTCACCGTTACCGCTGATTGCTTATCCATGATCTCTCTCCTGCTCAAATGAGTTTTCATTCTAGCCCATCTGGCTCAAACGGGTTTGCGTATTTACGGTCAGCGTTGGGAGGCAATAACGATTGCGCCCCACGCGGGCAATATGACAACCGCAAACAAAGGCACAAACAAAGGAAACAAACAAAGGGCAAGCGGCCTTGCCAAATTTGCGCGAATACATCGTAAATCGCCACATCGTTTTTGCACCACACGCTTATTTTTCGTGCTACGCTAACAAACATGAATACGCACCTATTCGAAGAGCTTGAACACCTGAGCGTCGCTGAAAGGCGGTCACTCGGCGAGGCGTTGATTGTCAGCGCCGAAAGTGAAGCCTCGGCATCCCTCATCACCGAAGCCCAACGCACCGAGCTTCGTTCCCGTCTTGCCCATCACCGCGCCAATCCCGACGAGCCGGGCGTTAGCTTCTCGCAACTCAAAGCGAAACTCCTGTCCACGCCGCGCTAGGCATGTTGTTCCAAGTCGTCTACAAGCCACTGGCTCAGATTGAAGCTTCCGAAGCCTATCAATGGTATGAGCAGCCGCACATCGGCATGGGCAATGCCTTCCTTGACGAACTCGAACGCACCAACGGCTTCATTGCCAGCAACCCGCAACTTTACTCGTGCGTAGAGGCCGAAATGAGACGGGCAAACTTGAACCGCTTTCCCTACTCGCTGTTTTACGTAATAGATGGCGACACCGTAAATGTGCTGTCATGCTTCCACCAGCACCGAGAACCTAAAACGCGGCAGCAACTTCTTTCTGGCAATGGATTCAACAAAGGTTGAACGGCGTAGTTTCGAGTGGAATGCGTTAATGCAAGCCCCCGCGTTCCTATCCGGCATGATGCGCAATTGCGATGTTGCCCTCGTTTGATTTCTGAATTTAATCCGAACCTGGCCCCTTATCGCTTCAATAAATTTGCCACCGGCATCTGCAATGGTGCAATGGTGCAATGACCTTCTTCCAAGGTCGAGTTATGTAAAAGAAAAACCCCGCCTCCTTGCGAGAAGCGGGGTTTGGAGTTTGTTGCTACCCCCGGTGGGCTGGGGGCATAGGGGGCTTGACCGGACAAATCAGAAAACCGTGGTCTGTCCCCTATTATTTAGGAAGCGGCAGGCCTGTTCTCCACCACTTCGAAGCTGCCGCCGAAATCCAAGCCGGATAAGAAAAAAATTATCCAAGTGATGAGTCATTCCACGCGGCTTGTTGGGCGAATTTAATCCGAGCCTGGCCCCTTAAATTGTACTCTTCTCTCGTAAAAGTCCATCATCGTGATAAATGATGCAATAATCGCGCTACGCTGATTCGGTAAAGGTTGGACACACATGAAAGCTCTTTCTATTTCTTTGCTTGCCGTTTTGCTGCTGTCGCTTGCCAGTTGCGGTGACAAACCTGCTGGCAACAAAACCGAAGCTACGGTATCTGCTGTACCAGCTGTAACAGCTGTAACAGCGAAAGAATTAACGCCAGAAGAAAAGCTTACGAAATTACAGAAGGATGCAGAAGCGGGAGATGCTAAAGCGCAGTTCAACCTCGGCGTGATGTACACCAACGGTGAAGGCGTACCCAAGGATGGTGTCAAGGCATTTGAGTGGTTTCAGAAATCCTCGTTACAAGGCAATGTTCATGCTCAAGCTTATCTTGGCAAGTTGTATTCCGTAGGCTGGGGCATATCCAAGGATATTCCTTTAGCTTTTGATTTGTTACAAAAAGCAGCAGAACAGGGTGAAGGCAACGCGCAAATGTGGCTTGGTAATATGTACCGGTTTGGTGATGGTGTACCCAAGAATGCAGTTAAGGCGATGGAGTGGTATGTAAAAGCTGCTGACCAAGGAAATGCAAATGCCCAAGAAAGTATCGGCAGTTTGTATTTTAAAGGGGAAGGGGTAACCAAGGATATTGCCAAAGCTACAGAGTGGTTTGATAAAACCGGTACAACTGGAGATGCGACGTTTAAATTCCAATTGGGGGCTGGCTATCAATATGGTATCAGTCAGCCTAAAAATCCTGTTAAAGCGTTTGAATGGTATCTAAAAGCTGCTGAAGGGGGACATGTACTCTCTTACGGAACAGTCGGCATGATGTATGACAAGGGCGAAGGCGTACCAAAAGAC
Source organism: Gallionella sp. (assembly GCA_030700315.1). GTDB lineage: Bacteria > Pseudomonadota > Gammaproteobacteria > Burkholderiales > Gallionellaceae > Gallionella. Next base: position 35,154 of record JAUYJO010000213.1, on the reverse strand, counting down.
AATGCTAAAGCTTTTGAGTGGTGGCAAAAGGCCGCAGCACAAGGGGATGCGGATGCCCAAAGCGAACTTGGTAACAGATTTCATTTTGGAAAGGGCATCAGCAAAAACGATGTGCTTGCGTATGCGTGGTCAAACTTAGCAGCTGCGCAAAAATCGAATTATCAAATTGCTAATGGTGCAAATAAAAAATTGAATGAACATTTAGCATCATTTGGGGACAAGCAGGAAAAAGACAGGGCTTTTCAACGTGATGTATTTGAAGGCGTACTTACCCCCGCCCAACGTGCCGAAGGTCAACGCCTTGCCTCCAACTGGAAAAAAGGCGACATTCTGCAAGCGTCCAGCGGCGATGCATCTGGCTCGATTTCGCCCGACGGCAAGCCGAGCAAAAAAGGTACCGGCACCGCCTTTGCGGTAAGCAGCGCGGGTCACGCACTGACCAACAACCACATCATTGAGGGCTGCACCGAAGTGAAAGTTGCCGGACGTGAAGGCATCGCCAAAGTCATCACTTCCGACAGCGTGAACGACCTCGCGCTGCTGCAACTGCCGGGCAAGAGCAAAGACATCGCCAGCTTCAATCCCGAACCCGGTAAGCTGCGCCAGGGCGATGACATCATCGTGTTCGGCTATCCTCTTAATTCGGTGCTTTCCTCCGGCGGCAACCTCACCCCCGGCACGCTCAGCGCGCTCACCGGACTGGGCAACAACACCAACCAGATACAGATCACCGCGCCGATTCAGCCCGGTTCGAGCGGCAGCCCGGTGATGGACCAGAAAGGCAACGTGGTGGGCGTGGTGTCGATGAAGCTGGACGATTCCAAGATGGCGAAGGCGACCGGCTCAATCGGGCAAAACGTCAATTTCGCGGTCAACGGCCAGACTGTCAGAGCCTTCCTCGATGCCAACCAGGTGCCGTACAAAACCGGCGGCAGTTTGTTCTCGCGCGAAAAGAGCAATGCCGACATCGCCGAAGAAGCGCGCAAGTGGACGGTGTTGGTGGAGTGTTGGAAGTAGCTGATAGTAAGCCATGCCAATAGTCGAGCAGTGCAAGACAAAATACAATAGCACCATTGGCAGGGTCAGGTACCTAACCGAATTGTTTTGACGATGCTGTTGGCTGTTGTGAGTAGTGGTGCGGCAGTCCTGTATTTATACAATACGCGTGGGTTGCATTTTGAACTGGCTGACATCGATTTTGTGTTCGACAGAGAAGTAGCGGTATTGATCGCAGAAGAAGTTGTGATAGCTGGCTGACCAAGCATACTTGGCCCAGTATGCGGGTTTGTCTCGATACTCAATGAGTTTTGCTTCTACGACAGACTTGTGCTTAGCGAGAATGTCGAAATATGGGCCGTATTCTTCTTCGGCAATTAAAATTGATTCGAGGTAGTTGAGAAAAAACTGGCCATCGGAGTCTTTGTACAAGTCTCGCGTTTGTGGTGAATGCGATGGGTTGCTGTAGCAGTTCACATGCTGCTTCACGGCTTCTTGTGCCGATTTGGCAAGAATGATTCTCGGGTCTCTTGCGTGTTTCGATTCGCCATCGTAGGCATCTAAAAAACCTTGGCCGAATACAATCATGTCATCAATGTAGACATTGCCGATGGCGATAGCCCCCCGAACGAAAAAGCCCCGATTCACCATTTCGAGTTGAAATAAAGAAAGATGCGAAAAGACTGCGCCCATTTCTATCTCCGCGTCATCCAAAATTGGATAGCCAATGACAATGTTGTCCGTGAAGGTGCGTATTTTATAGAGGTCTTTCTTGTACCAAAGATTCGGTGGTAGAAACGAGTTTCCATCTTCGTCAAGATTATTTAAGCGACGAGACGCAGCAGAAAGAGCTTCGTGAAGTCGTATCAACAAGGACGGAGCAGAACCGTTTTGGTGCGACTCACTGATAAGTGCTTTGTACCCGAGAATATCAACGAACGCGACTACAGATGCCCTGAGTTTAGGCTGCTCACCAACAATGGAATACGGATTATGGTCGTCATACATAACAGTCATTGAAGCCTCAGGGACCACGGTTTATTGCTGTCTTTGAAACTCCCGAATTCTCCCTCGCCGCCTGCCTGTTTGGCAACCTAATTTGCGCCCGTAAGTGAGGGCAGCGCGCATTGCTCAGCACTCCTCTTTCGTCTGCAGTCAGACCTTTGAGTTGATCGAGTTTGATCTTGCGTTTGTTGGCGGGCATGTTGCCGGAGACGAAGTCGGTGCGCAGGGTTCCGCTGGGGCGATGTTCGTCGCTGATCCACTGCAAGGTGTTTTGCATGTCGGTGGTGAAGGCTTCGGCGCGATTGACGCGGCTGTGGAAGCTGATGATGCGCTTGAGGTCGTAGTCCTTGATGGCTTTGATCAGGCCGATCTGGGCGGCGAGCGATTCGCTGTCCATTTCAATACCCGTGCCGGTGCTGACCAGTTCGCGCTTGGCGATCCACTGCGCGATGGTGGGGTCGTCCACGCCGATGATGACGACGCGGTAATCGGAGAGCAGTTTGCGTTCGATGGCTTTGCCGAACGGCAGGGCATACAGCACTTCGCCAAACAGGGCGGCGTTATCCATGCCGACCACTTCGACACCGCGATCTTCGGCGGCTTTATGGACGGTGCTGGAGTATGTGCGCGGGGTGGCGGTGGCGAATAGCCGCTTTTTGCTGCGTATCTGCACGTTGTCGAGGATGGCGGTGAAGTCGCTGCCGACCTTGCCCGCGCAACGGTGCGCTTCGTCCGCCACGGCCAGATCGAACGCGGGGATGGCCGGGTCGGCTTGGGCGGCGTCGATGACAGAGGAGGATTGGTAAGTGGAAAACACCACGCGGTTGCCTGCGCCGCCGAGAAAGCGTTTTACTTCGTCGGCATCCGAGGTGACGGGAAAGGCGAGATCGGCCACGCTGTGGATGGCTTCGTCGTTGCCCTTGCTGCCGACGGTTTGATCGGAGCAGACGCACAGCACTTCAAACGGCGCAACGGCGGCGAATGTCCATTCGCGCAGAAGCTGGGACAACAGCCCCAGAGACGGAACCAGCACCAAGGTGCGCTGCGCGTTGAGGGCTTCCTTGATCCATAGCGTGACGTAAGTTTTTCCCGTGCCGCAGGCCATGATGAGCTGGCCACGGTCGGCGGTTTGCAGCCCTTGTACCACGGCGGTTCTGGCTTCGATCTGGTGGTCGCGGGGTTCGGGGCGGGGTTTACGTTTGGCTTGCGGGAGTGACTCAAAGTTGGCGGGATAGTCCAGCGCGGATTTATCGAAGTCGGACAGCAGAAAACGGATGACGGGTTTTTCCTGCGCATCGCAGACTTGCCTGGCATTCGCGCCGATGCCGTCGGTGGTGGCGATCAGCAGGCGGTGCTGGATGCTTGGCCGGTTCGATTCGCTGAGGAATTTATCGACATCGTGTTTGGTGATGTCGTAGTCGGGCGAATAGCACTTGGACTGCACCGCCCAATTTCCGCCGTTCTTGTGCTGGAACACCAGATCAATGCCGCAGTCCGCACCCCAGCGCCCCGGCCATTCATCCCATAGCCACACCTGGTCAACTTGGGTCGCCCATTCGGGATCGTTCTTCAGGAACCATTTGACGAAGTGCTCGAACTGCTTGCCGCGCTTGAGCGGGTCGGGGTCGAGACTGTTGTAGAAGTCGGAGAATTGGGTGGTCATTTAGAGATCAATCATTCAGGTTTCGTCATGCTGGTGCAGGCCGGTATCCAGTCAGTTGAATGGCCCGTGCATTGCACGGACAAAAACAACGGCATATTTGATAAAAACGCTGGATACCGGCCTGCGCCGGCATGACGTGCTAAGGAAACGCAGATTAAATCGATCGCGTAGTCGGTGCTTCGCTCTCCCCCTGACAAGGGGGAGTTGGAGGAGGTTTGCTTCTGGCTGAAGGCCACGCCACGCTTGGCTTGCAGCCTTAACCCCTCCCGGCCTCCCCTTGTCAGGGGAGGAGAAAAGCAGTGGCCGAAATGGGCCAGGTTCGCATTAAATCGCACCCCGCAGCCAGCGCAGTATCTACGCCTGTTTGCGCGTTGTTCGCTTTGCGCCGCCTGTTATGCGGGCAGTCTGTTCAGTGAGCGTAAGCAACCCGAGCAAGGCTGCATTTACGGCTTCCGAAGTCGGGAATGCTTTTGCGATTGCCGGATTTAGCAGGACCACGGATGTTCCCTTTGCAACCTCTTTGTAGAACTTGCCGCGTTCGAGTTTGGTGAAATCGGTGCGCTTGTACTCTGCGCGCATTTCGTCTTTAATTTTCTTCATAAAGTTTCCTTTCTGCACGGGTGACACGGCGTGCGCTGATGATGCGGATGATTCCGGGGCGATGAGTGTGGAAGACCGCGAGCAATCGTCCCAAGCCGGACATTCCGAAGGTAATGTAGCGCGGCTCGCCCATCGAGTGATCGGGATCCGTGCCGGAGAGCGCGAGTTGGTCGAGGAACGCCGATCCCGCTTCGTCGAACGATACGCCATGCTTGCGCACGTTCGCCTCAGCCTTTGCGGTATCCCACTCGAACTTCATCATTGCACATGCCCCAGTCTGCTGCGCATTACAATCAGGAGACCACGGTTTGCTGGCCTAACGGGCATGGCGAGAAGCCACCCCCCTGATAATTAAACTCGCCATGCCCGGAACCCTCGCTACGCTCTCCCTCTCCTCAATCCTCTCCCGCAAGCGGGGAGAGCGAAGCGAGGGGGGCGGAGCCAGGCGAACGAACCGCTACGCGAATTTCACGTTAACGAATAACGACACCGGGAAAAGTATACTCCAAAGCATCTTGCCGCATAAACTGCTGCTAACCACACGGCGATGAGCGCAGCGTTATCCGACATGAAGGTGTCGGAAGGCGCTGCGCTTTTCCGGCCTACAACGGCACAATTCTTGTCATGTTTTGGCATGATTTAACTTGTAAGTGGGCGCGCTCAAACTTGGCACACCGCTGCCCACACACGGTCACTTCACGCTGTTGCACAAATTCTCGCAGGGCACGCCGTCGCTGTTGCCGTCCAGTGTCTTGAGACCGCAGCGCAGCAGATAATGCCGGGCTTCCGCGCATGAAGACATTTGCGCGCAATATTTCTTGCCGCCGCAAGCGGCGCCTGCCGCAGTGGCAGCGGTTGACGCAACCACCGGCAGCGGTTGCGCGGTGGTCGGGTGCTGCTTGCGCCATTGCGACGGCTCAACGGCATTTTCTCCTGCCCATAACCCGCGCCTGGCCTGCTGGGCTTCGCGCTGTAACGCCATCAATTCGCGGTTGCTGTGGAAGCGCGAATATTCCCATGCCATGCCGCGCCGCACTTGCTCGTGATTGGCGTTGATCCCGTTCGCACGCACGGTGGCGATCAGCCGCCCGTAATTATCTACCGCGCGAACGGCCACTCTTATCTGTTGGCCCATCACCAGTTCGGCCAGCGATTTCTGCGACGCGGCCCCATAAGGCTGCGCTTTTTCCGGCGCATCCATCTCGGCGAGGCGCACTTTCACGGGCTTCCCGCTGCGCTGCACCAGCAGCGTATCGCCATCCAGCACGGCGATCACCTTGCCGGAGAATTCCGCCGCTTCTGCCGGGCCGCCGACAAGCAGCAGAACATAGGCCAGGCAGCGCAAGCGGCTCATCACTGCAGAACGCTCTTGATGACAGCCAAACACAGCAGGGCATAACCGGCGGCGAGCAGATCATCGAACATCACGCCCAGCCCGCCGTGCCAGTTGCTGTCGAAATAACGGATCGGTGGCGGCTTGACGATGTCGAAAAAACGGAACAGCGCGAAGGCCAGCAGCGCCCAGTCCCAGCCGGGCGGGGTGAAGAGCAGCACCAGCAGAAAGGCCACGATCTCGTCCCATACGATGCCGCCGTAATCGGCGACTCCCAGAGCTTTGCCGGTGATGCCGCACACCCACACGCCGACGGCGAATGCGCCTGCCAACACGATGAGGAACTGCCAGTCCGTCAGGCGCGGTGCGAGAACCCAGTAAATCGGAAAAGCGGCCAGCGTGCCGAACGTGCCGGGCGCCTTGCGCGCCAGGCCGCTGCCGAAGCCGAGCGACAGCAGGTGCGCCGGATGGCTCAGCAAAAACCGCCAGCCGGGTTTGACGAGCAGTTCAGCGGAAGTGGTCATAGCCGCCAGTCTCGATGTCGAGCGGATTGCCTGACGCATCGCGCACGATACAGCCACGCCCGGCGACAATTTTTCCGATGCGGGTCAGCGGCAGATCGAGCCGCGCGGAAATATTTGATAATTCTGCGTGCTGCGCGGCAGGTGCGGTAAAGCACAATTCGTAATCGTCGCCGCCGGATAAGATAAGCTGGTGAAAAAATTCAACACCAAACCCCTCCCGGCCTCCCCTTATCATAACCAGCGACTTGGTCATCGTTTCTTGATGACCTAGTCGAATGGCTAGTTGTTTTATCAGGGGAGGAGTCTGGCACGCCTGCAACACCGCAGAAACCGGCAGCGCGGCGAACTCGATTTCCGCGCCTGCCTGCGAGGCTTCGAGGATATGCCCGAGATCGGCGAGCAAGCCGTCGGAAATGTCGATTGCGCTGCTGGCGATGCCGCGCAACACCAGCCCCAGCGCCACGCGCGGTTGTGGTTGATGCAGGGCAGGCAGACAGGCGGCAAGTTCGGCTTCGGACAAGGCGATGCGGCCTTGCAGATGCGCCAGTGCCAGTGCCGCGCCGCCGAGGCATCCCGACACCCAGATGTCATCGCCGATTTGCGCGCCGCTGCGGCGCAACGCCTGTTGTGCGGGCACTTCGCCGAAAATGCTCACGCATAGATTGAGCGGGCCGCGCGTGGTGTCGCCGCCGACCAGCTCCACGCCGTGCTGGTCGGCCAGCGCAAAAAAACCCGCGCTGAATTGCGCCAGCCACATCTCGTCCGCAGCGGGCAAGGCGATGGCCAGCGTCGCCCAGCGCGGCGCGGCGCCCATCGCCGCCAGATCGGACAGATTCACCGCGAGAGCCTTGTGCCCCAGCAAAAACGGGTCGGCATCGGACAAAAAGTGCGTGCCGCAAACCAGCATGTCCGTGGACACCGCCAGCACATTGCCTTCACTCGCTTGCAGCAGCGCGGCATCGTCGCCCACACCGAGCAATGCACCGGGCGTGGCACGAGTGAAATAGCGGCGGATCAGGTCGAATTCGGACATGGGATCAGTATGGATAGGTAGCCACCAGCCGTTAGCCTGCAGGTCGGGTTAGGCGCAGTTTTTGCGCGTAACCCGACATTCACTGTTCAGCGCGCCGAAAACTCCACCTGTCGCACCTGCGGCGCCAGCTTGTCGAGCACACCGTTGACATATTTGTGGCCGTCGGTGCCACCAAAGGTTTTGGCCAGTTCCACCGCTTCGTTGATGACGACTTTGTAGGGCACTTCGAGGTGTTGCGATAACTCGAACGCCCCCAGCAGCAGCACGGAAAATTCCACCGGGCTGAGCTCTGTCAATGGCCGGTCGAGATGCGGGGCGAGCAGCGCCTCGATGGTTGCGTGCTGATCCAGTGTACCGCACAGCAATTTGGAAAATAATTCCTTGTCGAAGCGGCCGAGATTTTTTTCGGCGAAAATCTGTTTTTCGATCTGCGCCCTATCGCCCGCAGTGACGCGCCATTGATAAATGCCCTGCAAAGCCAATTCGCGCGCACGGTGGCGCGGGCTTCTGCCCGGGGCTTTTTTCACTTCATGGCCGCCGACCGTGCTGGTTGCGCCCGAGTCGCTTGTACCCGAGTCGCTCGCGCCCAAGTTGCTCATGCCCAAGTTACTCACACCAGATCACGCAGCAGATTGGCCATCTCGATGGCCACCAGCGCGGCTTCGCCACCCTTGACATGCATGCGCGCGATGGCCTGCTCGTCGGTATCGGTAGTCAAAATCGCATTGGCCACCGGCACGCCGCAGGACAATTGGACCTCATTCACACAGCGCGCCGATTCGTTCGACACCACCTCGAAATGATAGGTATCGCCGCGTATCACCGCGCCCAGCGCGATCAGCGCGTCAAATTTTTCACTTTCCGCCATGCTCAACAGCGCCAGCGGAATTTCCAATGCGCCCGGCACCGTGGCCAGCGTAATGTCGTCTTCCGCGACCCCCTGCTGCGCCAGTTGCGCGCGGCACGCGCCGAGCAGGCCTTCGCACACTTCCGGGTTGAAACGGCTTTGCACGATGCCGATGCGCAATCCGCTGCCGTTGTGATCCTTTTCGATTTCTTTCATCTATTTCTCCTTGGATTGGCAATAACCTACAACTTCCAGGCCAAAGCCGGTCATGCTCGGCAGCTTGCGCGGCGTGCCCAGCAGGCACATCTTGCCCACACCGAGGTCGCGCAGGATTTGCGCGCCGATGCCGTAGCTGCGCGGATCCCAGCGCAACACCGGATGCGCCTCCCGGGTTGCCGCAGCGCGCGTCAGCAAGTCCTGCGAAGTTTCCCCGTGGTGCATCAGCACCAGCACGCCGCACGGGGACTGGCTGATTTTTTTCAGCACATCATGCACGCTGGTGGAATGCGAATAATCGACCTGTTCGAGAAAATCCATCACCGACAGCGGCTCGTGCACGCGCACCAGGGTTTCGACATCTGGGCGAATCTCGCCCTTGCACAACGCCAGGTGGACGCGCTGCGTGGTCTTGTCCAGATAGGTGAACAAGTCGAGCAGGCCGTAAGCCGTCTGCACACTGCGTTGCGCCACGCGTTCGACCAGTTTTTCGTTATGGTTGCGGTATTCGATCAGGCTGGCGATCGTGCCGATCTTGAGCCCGTGCTGCTTGGCGAATTCGATCAAATCCGGCAGGCGCGCCATCTCGCCGTCATCCTTGAGGATTTCGCAAATCACCGCCGCCGGCATCAGCCCGGCCAGTTGCGCCAGATCGCAGCCCGCCTCGGTATGACCGGCGCGCACCAGCACCCCGCCGTTTTGCGCCATCAGCGGGAAGATATGACCGGGTTGCACGAGGTCGGAAGGCCGCGCGTTACGGTTGGCCGCCGCCTGGATAGTGCGCGCGCGGTCGGCCGCCGAAATACCGGTGGTCACGCCCGATGCCGCCTCGATGGACAAGGTGAAGTTGGTGCCGAGCGGCGAGCCGTTGTCGCGCACCATCAACGGCAAATTCAACTGCTGGCAATGCGCCTGCGTCAACGTCAGGCAGATCAAACCGCGGCCATGTTTGGCCATGAAATTGATCATTTCCGGGGTGACGAATTCGGCGGCAAATACCAGGTCGCCTTCATTTTCGCGGTCTTCCTCGTCCACCAGCACAACCATGCGCCCGGCACGGATTTCGGCAACGATGCTTTGTATTGATGCTATATCAGTCATTCGGCAAGTCCGGAAATTGAGCGCCACTTATCGGTGCAATATATTTTTCGATTCTACCACCTTGGCATGTGTTACTCACTTTTGTTCTGTCCATAAGGATGCGATTCAAACTGGGGTAAAATAACCGGATGCAGCTAACACCATGACCATGCAACCATGAACCCAGATAATCCATAAGGATTAAATGCTGCAACATTGATACACAGGAGCGCAAAGTGAGCAAGTTAAGAATTTTTCTGGTGGTGCTGGCATTGTGCCCGTTTCAGGCCTACGCCAAAAATGACAGCAAGCCGGTCGAGAAAGAAATCAGCGGCGCCAGTGTGGTCGCCGGTAACAGCCTCAAGGAATGCGCCGAGTGCCCGGAAATGGTGGTGATTCCGGCAGGCAGTTTCGACATGGGCTCGAACGATGGCGATGCCAACGAGAAGCCGGTACATCGCGTCACCCTCGCCAAGAGCTTTGCATTGGGCAAGACCGAAGTCACGCAAGGACAGTGGAAAGCCATCATGGGCGACAACCCCAGCAAGTTTGCCAGTTGCGGCGATAATTGCCCGGTGGAGATGGTGAGCTGGAAAGATGCGCAGGCCTTCATCCAGAAGCTCAACGACAAGACCGGCAAACAATACCGGCTGCCGAGCGAAGCGGAATGGGAATACTCCTGCCGCGCGGGCGGCTCACACCGCTACTGCGGCGGCGACAACCCGGATAGCGTTAGCTGGTATGGCGGGCTGGCGACCCCGGCGGGCAACAGCGGCAAGATGACCAACCCGGTCGCAACCAAGCAGGCCAATGCCTTCGGCCTGCACGACATGAGCGGCAATGTGTGGGAGTGGGTGGAAGACAGTTATCACGAAAATTACACTGGCGCGCCAACCGATGGCAGTGCGTGGCAAGATGAGGGCTCACTCCATGTGCCCCGTGGCGGCTCCTGGAGCTTTCTTCAGCGTGCGACCAAACGCGGCGGAAGCGAATCTATTTACCGTTTCAGCACCATCGGTTTCCGTCTCGCGAAGTCGTTGCCGTAGTTTTTAGCTGGCACAGGGCGGTTCACGATGCGCTCACCCAGCGCGATTCCTCGCACAGCCTGGAAGAGCAATCGCCTTGCCTGCCATGCAGCCGACAAAATACAGCCGGCCCACAGATTAGCGAGGCGAATCGCAAGATTCTGGCAAAATATGCGCTGCCCCTGAAATAAGCTGTCAACGCCGCGCGATAGAGCCGCGTTATTCCCTTGCCATCCAAAAGTTTATTGGCAAAGTGGGCGGAGTTGTTTAGAATCGATAGCGAAGGCAATACCTTCACATATCTTAAGATTATCTTAAATCACAAAAAACGGAGAGAACATGAAATCTATTATCGTAAGCATGGTTGCAGCAGCAGGCTTGATGGTTGCAGGTAGCGCACTGGCAGCCGAGATGCCAGACTTGGCAAAGAAGAACAACTGCACCGCCTGCCATGCACTTGACAAGAAAGTGGTTGGCCCAGCGTTTGGCGACATCTCCAAGAAGTACAAAGGTGACGCTACTGCCAAGGCCAAGCTGGCTACCAAAGTAATCAAGGGCGGCGGCGGTGTATGGGGGCCGATGCCTATGCCGGCAAGCCCGAAGATCAGCCAGGCCGATGCTGAGGCACTGGTGGATTTTGTTTTAGGCCTGTAATAATTTGCGCTGAGCCTGTAACAATTAAGGTATCTGCTCTCAAAAAAGCCGGCGCAAGCCGGCTTTTTTGTTCGCGCAGGCGCGGTTCCTGGAAGCGGTTCGTCCGTGGCTTCATCCACAAGAAAGCCGCGCGCAGGGCGCTCATACAACAAAACGGGCTGATATAAACCCAGATAATCCATTAGCTCTTGAGGCATTACAAAATCAATGGGTTGTAGGTCGGGTTTTAACCCGACATGTCGGGCTGAAGCCCGACCTACGCTCTAATGGAAAATCCGGGATAAAGAGAAAGCGTGATGGGCAACACCGACAAACAAACCGGGAAAGAAAAGACCGCGCGCAACCCGATCAAGATCGTGCCGTTGCAGCAGCGGCTGCGCAAACCGGAATGGATACGCGTGAAGCCCGGCAGCGGCTCGGGATACCATGACGTGAAGCGCATCCTGCGCGAAAACCGGCTGCACACGGTATGCGAGGAGGCGTCCTGCCCGAATATCGGCGAATGTTTCAGCAAGGGCACGGCGACCTTCATGATCCTCGGCGATGTGTGCACGCGCCGCTGCCCGTTCTGCGACGTGGCGCACGGCAAGCCGCAGCCGCCCGACGCGGGCGAGCCGGAGAACCTCGCGCACTCCATCGGCCTGCTCAAACTCAAATACGCGGTCATCACCAGCGTGGATCGGGACGATCTGCGCGATGGCGGCGCGCAGCATTTTGCCGATTGCCTGACCGCGATCCGCGCCAGCGCACCCGCGACACGCGTGGAAATTCTCGTGCCGGATTTTCGCGGGCGGCTGGAAATCGCGCTGGATGCGCTTTCCCGCAGCCTGCCCGATGTGTTCAATCACAATCTGGAAACCGTGCCGCGCCTCTATCCGCTGGCGCGCCCCGGCGCGGAATACGCTCACTCGCTGAAGTTGCTCAAGGCGTTCAAGGCGCGCTTCCCGCAGGTGCTCACCAAATCCGGCCTGATGCTGGGCCTGGGCGAGACCGATGAGGAAGTGCTGCAAGTGATGCGCGACCTGCGCGCGCATCAGGTCAACATGCTCACTATCGGCCAGTATCTGCAACCTTCCAACGACCACTTGCCGGTGCTGCGCTACGCGCCACCGCAAACTTTTGCAAGCTTCGAGCAAGCTGCGAAGGAAATGGGGTTCAGTCATGCTGCCTGCGGGCCGATGGTCAGATCGAGCTATTTTGCCGATGAACAGGCGCAGCGGGCGGGTGTGGTTTAGAACCCTGCCGAATGAACCACCAGGAATGAACCAACAAGCTTCCCATCAGTCTACCCTACTGATATATTCAACCTGCCCGATTTAACAGGGTTAGCATACCCGCAAAATTTTCTCCCACCGTCAATTGATTAAGCAAAGGAAAATATTATGAAAATTCATCATCTCTTCGCGGCTGCCGCATTGTTCGTTCCCGCCGCCGCATTCGCCACCGGCGATGGCGCGGCTCTGTTCAAAAAAAATAACTGCAGCGCCTGCCATGCCCCCGCCAGCAAATCGGTAGGCCCCTCTTTGGCGGATATAGCCGCAAAATACAAGGACAACAAAGACGCGCAGGCCAAGCTGGAGGCCAAAACGCGCAGCGGTGGCGCGGGGTCTTTTGGCACCATGCCCATGCCGCCCACCGCAAAGTCGGTCAGCGATGGCGACATCAAAACCATGGTAACGTGGGTTCTGAGCCAAAAATAAAGCTGCACCACTCGTCAAAAAAAACCGGCACAAGCCGGTTTTTTATTGCCTGATGCACCGGGCGCCACCAACCTGTGCTGCTATAATCTGCGGCAATTTTTTACGTACCTCCCAATGAACATCCTTTACGAAGAAGACGGCAGCTTCAAGGTCGGCAGCATCATGGCCGACAACACCACCTCGCTCCAGGTCGAAGGCCTTTCCGGGAAACGCAGCAAAGTCAAGGCAGCCAATGTGATGCTGCACTTCACCCAGCCCACCCTGTCCGATTTCCTTCCCCAGGCCGAAGCTCTCGCCGAAACCATCGAGGTGGATTTCCTCTGGGAATGTTGCCCGCCGGACGAGTTTGGCTCCGAGCAGATCGCCGCCGAATATTTCGGCCATGCGCCAAGCCCGCTGGAAGCCGCCGCCGCGCTGATCCGCCTGCACAGCGCGCCGATCTATTTCCACAAAAAAGGCAAGGGCCGCTACCGCGCCGCGCCGCCCGATGTGCTCAAGGCCGCGCTGGCCGGCGCGGAGAAAAAACGCCAGCAACTGGCCTTGCAGGCGCGCTACACCGAGCAGCTTTGCCGCTTCGAGTTACCGGAAGAGTTTTCCGGCAAGCTGCCGCAATTGCTCTTCAAACCTGACCGCAACACCCTCGAAGTCAAGGCGCTGGAAGCGGCCTGCGCGGCAACCCACCTGTCCGCCGCGCATCTGCTGCATCGCTGTGGCGCATTGCCTTCCACGCACGATTTCCATTTGCGACGTTTCCTGTTCGAGCATTTCCCGGACGGCACGGATTTTCCACCCGTCGAGTTAAGCGCATGGGACGAATTGCCGCTGGCGGAGGTCAACGCTTTCAGCATCGACGACGCAACTACCACGGAAATCGATGACGCGCTCTCGGTGGAAAAACTGGCCAACGGCAACTGGCGCATCGGCGTGCATATCGCCGCGCCCGCGCTGGGCATGCCACGCGATTCAGATGGCGACAAGGTCGCCGCACAGCGGCTGTCCACCGTGTATATGCCCGGCCAGAAAATCACCATGCTGCCGGACAGCGTGGTGCAGACCTTCACGCTATGCGCCGACCGCGTCTGCCCGGCGCTGTCGATGTATAACGAATTTGGCTTGTGCGAAGATGGCGAAACGCTGGAAATGCTCGGCCACGAGAGCCGCATCGAGCGCGTGCATATCGCCGCGAATCTGCGCCACGACACGCTGGAACCGCTGTTCAACGAGGAGACGTTGGCGGCGGGCAAGATGGATTACCCCTATGCCCCGGAATTGACGCTGCTGTGGAAGCTGGCGCAGAAACTGGAAACGGCGCGCGGCAAGCCGTCCGATAACAGCACGCAACAAGTGGATTACAACTTCCACGTCGAGGCTGATCCAGACGGCAAGGATGGCCGCATCAGCATCACGCAGCGGCGGCGCGGTTCGCCGATCGACAAGGTGGTTTCCGAGTTGATGATCCTGGTGAACAGCGAATGGGGCAGGCATCTCGCCGAGCACGGCTTCGTCGGCATCTACCGCACCCAGCAGAGCGGCAAGGTAAAAATGAGCACCGTGGCCGCGCCGCACCAGGGCTTGGGCGTGGCGCAATACATGTGGTCGAGTTCGCCGCTGCGCCGCTACGTGGATCTGGTGAACCAGCGCCAGATCATCGCCATGCTGCGCGGCGGGGAGCCGGCCTATCCGAAGAATGACACCGCGCTGTACGCGGCGATGCGCGACTTCGACACCATGTACACCATCTACAACGACTTCCAGCGCAACATGGAACGCTACTGGTGTTTGCGCTGGCTGCTTCAGGAAAAAGTCGAACAGGTGGAAGTTCTGGTGCTGCGTGAAAACCTGGTCAAGCTCACCGATATCCCGCTGATTTTCCGTGTGCCGTCGCTGCCGGAATTACCCGTCAACACCCGCGTGCAACTGGCGCTCGGAGAGATTGACTTGCTCGATCTGAACGTACAGGCGCGCTTTGTCGCGACGGTGGAGGAGACGGTTGCGTGCTGACATGGCTGAAAATGCCCCTAACAGGCGCCATGACCTTATCCATCGCGCTGCATGCCTTCATGCTGTTCGGCATCGAACTGATGCTGCCCGACCCGCGCAGCGCACCCAGCCTGGCGCAGCCGCTGCAAGTGGTGCTGGTCAACACCAAGTCGAAATCCAAACCTTCAAAAGCCGATGCGCTGGCGCAAGCCAACCTGGATGGCGGCGGCAACACCGCCGAGGATCGGCGCGCAAAAACACCGTTGCCCGCGATACGCGACGACAAGCAGTTCACCCCGGAGCAGGCCGCCAGGCGCGTGGCACAGCTTGAAGAGCAATCAAAACGGATGCTGACCCGGCTGAAGAGCGAACATAAGGTGGCGCTACCGGATCCCCAAAAACAGCAAAGCAGCGACACCCGCAGCGGCGAAGAGCTGGTGCAAAGAAGCCTGGAAATCGCCCGCCTCGAAGCGCAGATCGACAAGAGTTGGGAAGCCTACCAGAAAATGCCACGGCGCAAATTTATCGGCTCGCGCACCCAGGAATATCGTTTCGCACAATACATCGAAGACTGGCGCATCAAGGTGGAACGCATCGGCAATCTGAATTACCCGGAGCAGGCGCGCCAGCAAAAGATTTTCGGCAGCCTGCGGCTCAGCGTGTCGATCAAAGCCGATGGCAGCGTAGAAAGCATGGAAGTAAGCAAGTCGTCGGGCAACCGGGTTCTGGATGCGGCGGCGATGCGCATCGTCAAACTCGCCTCACCCTACGCGCCACTGCCGCCGGATATCCGCAAGGACACCGATATTCTGGTAATCACCCGCACCTGGACATTTACTTCTGCGGATCGGCTGGAAAGCGATTAACCCGGATTTCCCATTAGAGCGTAGGTCGGGCTTCAGCCCGACATGTCGGGTTAAAACCCGACCTACAACCCCTTGATTTTTGAAAGCCCAAGGGCTAATGGAAAATCCGGGATTAACCGAGAACGGGCATGACAAGCAGCTATCCTTTACAATGAAATTTATCATGCCCGTTCCCTCACCTCAATCCTCTGGATAAAACAACTAGCCATTCGACTAGGCTGCAAACAACCGCAGCCAAGTCGCTGGTTATCCCGCAAGCGGGGAGAGCGAAGCGAGGGGGGCGTAGCCAGACAAACGAATCGCTGCGCAAGTTTCACATTGACCATCATGACCGACAAATACGCCGTCATCGGCAACCCCATCGCCCACAGCAAATCGCCGCTGATCCACCGGATGTTCGCCGAACAGACCGGGCAGGACATCGGCTACGAAGCGCTGCTCGCGCCGCTGGATGGCTTTTCAGCGACTGTTGAACGGCTGCGCAAGGATGGCTACAAGGGCTGCAATGTCACCGTCCCATTCAAGTTCGATGCCTTCAAAATCGCGACGCAACTGACCGAACGCGCACAGGCGGCGCAGGCCGTGAATACGCTCAAATTCGATGGGAATATTATCCTGGGCGGCAACACCGACGGCGCGGGCATGGTGCGCGATATCGAGCATAATTTTCGTTTCCCGTTGCGCGGCAGGCAAGTATTACTTATTGGCGCAGGCGGTGCTGCATATGGCGTAGCTCTCCCCATACTACAGGCAGGCGCACAACTCGCTCTGATGAATCGTACGCGGGAAAAAGCGGATCAGTTTGCAATTTATTTAGGAAAGCTCGGGCATATAGTTGCTGTTTACGATTTTCTAAATGAACCCGGCAGAAAGCAATTTGATTTAATTATCAACGCCACTTCCAGCGGCTTGTCCGATGAGATGCCGCCGCTGCCCGCGACAGTTTTCGCGCCCGGCGCGCTGGCTTACGACATGATGTACGGGCGCGAAACGCCGTTCATGAAGTTTGCGCGCGAACAGGGTGCCGCCATGGCTGCCGACGGCATCGGGGTTACGGACGGCATCGGGGTTGCCGACGGCTTGGGGATGCTGGTCGAGCAGGCCGCCGAAGCGTTCTACCTGTGGCGCGGCGTGCGCCCGGATACCGCGCCGGTGATGGCGAGGCTACGTGAAGTGGCATAAGCCACATCGCCATTCCGGCGCATGTCGGAATCCGGGACGCAGCCCGGATGGAATGCAATGCAATCCGGGAAAACATTGCGCGCGTCGGCCAATCCCCGGATTACGCTGCACTACATCCGGGCTACGGTTTTTTCCGTCATGAAAAAACTCTGGGGCTGGACTTGGCGTGGCATGGCGATTTGTTTCGCCCTGCTGCTGCTTTATCAGTTGTGGATTTTCGCGCATATCTGCTGGTGGATCAAATTCAACCCGTCCACCAGCGCGTTCATGGAAAGCCGCCTGTCCATCATGCAGGACAAAAATCCGGATGCCGAGCTGCGGCACAAGTGGGTGCCTTACGAAAAAATCTCCAACCACCTCAAACGCGCACTGATCGCCGCCGAAGACGCGAAGTTTGTCGACCACGAGGGCTTCGACTGGGAAGGCATCCAGAAGGCTTACGAGAAAAACATGAAGAAGGGCAAGATCGTCGCGGGCGGCTCGACCATCAGCCAGCAACTCGCCAAGAATTTATTTCTCTCCACCAAACGCACGCCATGGCGCAAGGGTGAAGAAGTCATCATCACCGTGATGCTCGAAGCGGTGATGGACAAGCGCCGCATTTTCGAGATTTATCTCAACGTGATCGAGTGGGGCGACGGCGTGTTTGGCGCGGAAGCCGCCGCGCGCCATTATTACCGCACCAGCGCTACCCGCTTGGGTGCGGAGCAGGCCGCCAAACTCGCCGCGATGGTGCCCAATCCGCGCTATTATGATGCGCACCGCGAAGCGCGCGGCCTGCTACGTAAAACCGGCATCATTCTGGTGCGCATGAACAGCGCTGAAATTCCCTAACGGGCATGGCAAGTGTGCCACACCTGATTATGAAACTTGTCATGCCCGGAACCCTCGCTACGCTCTCCCTCTCCTCAATCCTCTCCCGCTAGCGGGAGAGGAGGCGAACGAATCGCTGCGCGAGTTTCACGTTAATCGAAGTAGCCTTGCAGCTTGATTTCGATCAGCCTCGGGTTATCTCCGCTGGCGATTCCCACCAACCCGTCCACGATCATTTCACGCACTTCCACCTGCTGCGTGATGATGGATTTCAGTTTGTTCGCAATCGGCAGAAACACCAGGTTGGCAAAGGCCACACCGTAAATCGTCGCGACAAACGCCACGGCGATGCCAGCGCCCAATCTGCTCGGCTCGCCGAGATTCTGCATGACCTGCATCAAGCCCAATATCGCACCGATAATGCCGATGGTGGGAGAATATCCGGCAGCCGCTTCCCACACGCGCGCCGCCTGCCAGCGCGACTGTTCCCAGGCATGGATATCCACATCCAGCACCTCGCGGATTTTTTCGGCACTGTTGCCATCCACCAGCAGGCGCATCCCCCTCGCCAGGAAAGGATCGCTTATGGTGGGAATGCGCGCATCCAGCGCCAAAATGCCTTCCTTGCGCGCCAACACGCTCCATTCCGCCAATTGCCTGGCAAACTCCCGGCTATGCATGGTCGGCGTTACAAACACCCAGCGCCCCATTTTGATCGCCGTGACAAATACCTTGGTGGGGCATTGCACCAGCACTGCGCCAAGCGTGCCGCCAAACACAATCAGGAAAGCCGCACCCTGGAACATGATGGACAAGCCGCCGCCCTCCAGCAACTGCCCGGCCATGATGCCGGACACACCGAGAACCAAACCCAATATTGTGAGCTTATCCATAACAGGGGACAGAAGACATAACCAGCCACTTGGTTGCCGTCTTTTGGCAACCTAGTGGAATGGCTAGTAGTTTCATCAGAGGACAGAGGACAGAGGCGTTGTCGCGGCTTTGCCGCGCCTTGATTAAAAAGCACTGCGCAGCAGACAAAACTTCTGTCCTCTGATTCATCAGCAGCCTTTCATCGTGCCGCGCAGCCGCGCCACCGCCTGGCTGTGCAACTGCGAAACGCGTGGCTCGCCGACGCTCAGCACCTCGCCGATTTCGCGCAGATTCATCTCCTGCTCGTAAATCATGCCCATCACCATGCGCTCGCGCTCCGGCAAATTCCCGATCGCCCGCGCCAGCTCGGCCTTGAAACGCACGTCCTCCAGCAAAGCCAGCGGGCTGGCATCGTCGCCGATTTCGAAGCGCTCGAAGAAATCCTCCTCGCCCTCGCCATGCAAATCTTCGTAATACACCAACTGCGCGCCGCTCGACACCTGCAGCATCTGCTGGTATTCGGCCAGGGACACTTCCAGGTCTGCGGCGATTTCGGTTTCGTTCGGCGGCCTGCCCAGTTTCTGCTGCAAGCGATTGATGGAGGTTTCGATTTGCCGCATGTCGCGGCGCAAGGCGCGCGGCAACCAATCCGCTGCACGCAACTCATCCAGCATGGCACCGCGGATACGCTGCGTCGCAAACGTCTCGAACTGCGCCCCGTGAAATTCGTCATAGCGACTTGCCGCATCCAGCAAACCCATCATGCCGGCCTGAATGATGTCTTCAATCTGCACGCTGGAGGGCAGTTTGGCCATCATCAGGTGCGCAAGCCGTTTCACCAGAGGGGAGTATTCCCGCAGGCATTGTTCCTTGTCGTTTAATCCAGTGGCCTTGTACATGACCG
The DNA here is from genome assembly GCA_030700315.1 of Gallionella sp. Classification (GTDB taxonomy): domain Bacteria; phylum Pseudomonadota; class Gammaproteobacteria; order Burkholderiales; family Gallionellaceae; genus Gallionella. The sequence continues at coordinate 15,860 of JAUYJO010000213.1, read as the reverse complement.
CTAGTTTACAACGTGCGTGATTTCCTTGCTGTATCGATGTGAATACGGAGGCATTTGAAAGCGTTCGTCAAGGGCTGATCTGTGTCGGGTTGGCGCACGTTACCGGTAGCCTCTCCAACGATTTGTCGGGATGAATCCCGACCTACATCATCGTGAGGTTCATGGCCAAACGGTACGTTTGTGATTTCTGTCTCCCTGAGTAGTTGCATAAAAGGTACTTTTACAATTCCTGCATTCCTTAGCGTGCCAGGGCAACCGGCTGCGACACCTGGCGAATCAGGTTTTGGATGATGACGGAGACATCGCCTTCCGCTTCGTCGCGCTGCATCGGCAGGCGCAATAATTTTTGCGACAGATCCAGATAGGACTTCGCCGAAGCTGCGGCCGGGAAGGCCTCAACCACCGGCTTGCCCAATTGCATCGCGGATTTGAGCCTTTCATCGGAGGGAATATGCCCCAGATATTCCAGCCGCACCGACAGGTTGCGCCGCGCCACTTTGGCCATATTTTCGAAAACCGTCAGCGCCGCCTGCTCGTTGCCCGCCTTGTTTACCGCAATCCCGAACTGCTGGCTCGCATTCTTCAGCGCCAGCCGCTTGATCAAGGCATAGCTCTCGGTAATGCCACTGGGCGTGGATTCGACCACGACCAGCAAAGCGGCTCCGCTGGCCAAGCTCGGCGACACCGCCGCAGCCTTTCCGGCCAGCCCCTCTGCCAGGCTCATGACCAGCATCGCGGCATCCACCAGCACGACATCCGTGCCATAGCTGGCATCGGTCAGCGCCTCCTCCAGCCGCTGTTGCCCGTCCTGATCCAAGCTATCCAAGGCCCGCATGGCGCGCGCCGTGGGCAATATGCCAAATCCCCGGGCGGCCAGCACCGCCTCGCAAAGCCCGCATTTTCCCTGCGCGACATCCAGCAAATCATGCCTGGCCGACATTCCCATGCGCCCCAGCAAATTATTCGGCCCTTGATTTTCGTCCAGCACCAGCACGTTTTTGCCGGAGGCTGCCAGAGCCGCCGCCAGATTGATGGTCGCGCTGGTGCGCCCCACCCCGGCTTTGCCGGCCACCACGGTGATGACCTGCTTCTGGTTGAGCACCAACAAGCGCCGCAGGCCCTCGGCTTGATCGTTCCCATTAGAGCGCACAAGAGGTCTCCTTGCCTGATGCCGCGCCCGCAAAGAGCGCGCCGGTGGGTGCTCCGCCGCGCTGCGACGACCCTTCCGCCGCCATCATGACCGGGAAATCCAGGTCGCGCAGGGTAAACGGGGTTTTTTCCTCCACCGGTTTGAGCGCGCGGTGCAACAGGTAATCGAGATTAACCGGGTGCAAATCTTCCGGCACGCGCTGTCCGTTTGCCATGTAGTGCATCATCAGGCGGTGGCGCACCGCCACGTCCAGCACCGTGCCCAGATTGACCGCTTCGTCCAGCTTGGTGGGGATGCAGCCGACCACCTTGTTGCTGCGGTACATGCGCACCACGTCTTCCAGCGTATCGCCGCCGCTGGTGGCGTTCAGCAACAGCAGGCACTGTACGCCGGTCGCGTCGAACATCTCGTTCTGGTCGCCGACGCGCTCGTCGCGCTGCCCCATGCCCACCGTGTCGATCAGCACAAGATGCTTGTGGCGCAACGCGGAAAGCGTCAGGCGCAAGTCGTCGGTATCCTTCACCGCATGCACCGCCACGCCGAGTATTTTGCCGTAAATCTTGAGCTGCTCGTAAGCGGCAATCCGGTAACTGTCAGTGGTCAGCAGCGCCACCCGGTCCGCGCCGTAGCGCACCACGGCACGCGCCGCCAGCTTGGCGGTGGTGGTGGTCTTGCCCACGCCGGTCGGCCCGATCAGCGCATACACGCCACCCTTGGCGATAATATCGTCCGCCTTGCCCGCCACCTGCAAATTACGCTTGAACACCTGCTTGATCCACGCCTCGCCTTGCTCTTTTCCGACAGGCATCTTGTCCAGCAACTGGTGCGCGAGCAAGGTACTGAATCCGGCATTGAGCATCTTGCGCAACATGCCGGCGCGCTGCGGGTCGCGCAGTTGCACATCGTTCCAGTACAGCGCCGCAAACTGCTGCTGGAGCATGGCGCCCATGGATTTGATCTCGCTGAGTATGCTCTCTTGCGCCAAATTTTCCCGCCCCGGCTGGGTCGGCACAGGCCGCGCCACGTCCGGTCTGGCGGCGCTTTCCTGCGGCGCGGCGCTTTTCTGTGGCACAGCGCTTTTCTGTGGCACAGCGCTGGTCCGCGTGACGGGATCAGGTCGCTGCTGCACCTTGCCGGGATGGCGCAAGGCGTCGGGCCGCGACAATGAAGCGGCTGTCTCGCCTGGCTGTGGCGGAAACTGCAACGGCTGCCGGGGTTTAACTGACGGATTGGGTTGGGCCAAGGGCGCAGATTGGGCTGACGGCCTGGACTGCATAGACGGGTTGGCCTGGGCTGTCGGCTTGGGCTGAACCAGCGGCCTGGCCGGTGGCGCGGGATGCGCCGCCGCGACCGACTGCGTCCATTCGTCCGCGGTGATCCCCGGCCACTCGGTTTTATGCGTGCTGGCATTGTGGGTCAACGGGCCGATGTCGTCATGCGCGATGGCAACGATCTCCACGCCCTGCTCCGTCTGCCGGTTCGACAGAATCATCGCATCCGGGCCCAGCTCGTCGCGAATTTCCTTCATTGCCTGACGTGTTGTCGGTGCGATGAATTTTCTGATGCTCATGCTCTACCTCCCACCATAGCGGTCACCCGGATTGTCTTGAAGTCCGGTACTTCATCATGCGAAATCACCCTGATATTCGGCACGGCGCGCTTCAAAAAGCGCGCCAGCAAATCGCGCAATTGCGACGGCACCAGCATCACCGCCGGCAGGCCCATCTGCTCCTGCGTCTCGGCTGCGGCGCGGGTTCCGCGCAGCACCGTGTCGGCCAGCCCCGGCTCGATGCCCATGCCGTTCTGGCTGGATTGCATCGCCTGGATCAGCAGGTATTCCAGTTCCTTGTCCATGCCGATCACCTGCAATTCCTGCGCTGCCGGATAGAACTGCTGCACGATGGCCGGTCCGAGCGCGACCCGCACCAGCGCGGTGAGCTGGTGCGGGTCCTGGGTGCGCGACGCATTTTCCGCCAGCGTTTCCAGGATGGTGCGCATGTCGCGGATGTGCATGCCTTCGTCCAGCAGGTTTTGCAGCACCTTCTGCACCGTGCCCAGCGGCAGAGTCTTGGGCACCATATCTTCGACCAGCTTGGGTGCAATCTTGCCGATATGGTCGAGCAATTGCTGCACCTCCTGCCGCCCGAGCAACTCTGCGGCGCGCGAGCTGAGCAGGTGGCTCAGATGGGTCGCCACCACCGTGCCCGGATCGACCACCGTGTAGCCCATCACCTGCGCCTGGTCGCGCAACGCGCTGTCGATCCATACTGCGGGCAAACCAAAGGCCGGGTCGCGCGTCGGCGTACCGGGCAACTCGCCGGTTACGCTGCCCGGATTGATCGCCAGCAGCAGGTTCGGGTAGGCCTCGCCGCTGCCGATTTCCACTCCCTTGAGGGCGATTCGGTAACCGTTCGGGCGCAAGTCGAGATTGTCGCGGATATGCACCGGCGGGGGCAGAAAGCCGATGTCCTGGGTGAATTTTTTGCGGATGCCCTTGATGCGGCGCAGCAAGTCGCCGTCCTGCGTCTTGTCCACCAGGGAGATCAAGCGGTAGCCCACCTCCAGCCCGAGCACATCGACCTGCTCGACATCTTCCCAGCGCGCCTCGCTGGATTCAGTGATAACCGGTGTCTCCGGGATGGCAGCCTGTTCCTGCTCGACCGTTTGCGTGACCTTTTGCGCCAGGTAATAAGCCAGCCATCCCATCGCGCCGGCCAACGCCAAAAAAGCGAAATGCGGCATACCGGGAATCAGCCCCATCGCGCCGATGATGATGGCGGTCAGCATGATGACCTGCGGCTGCCTGAACAATTGCGCGACGAGTTGCTGGCCGATATTTTCGTCGCTGGCGACGCGGCTCACCACCAGGCCGGCGGCGGTGGAAATGACCAGCGCCGGAATCTGCGCCACCAGCCCGTCGCCGATGGTCAGCAAAGTGTAGGTCTTCGCCGCGACGTCGAAGTCGAGGTTGTGCTGCAACACGCCGACGACCAGGCCGCCGATGACGTTGATGAACAAAATGATGATGCCCGCGACCGCATCGCCGCGCACGAATTTGCTGGCGCCGTCCATCGCGCCGTAAAAGTCGGCCTCCTGCGCGATCTCGGCGCGCCGCTGGCGCGCCACATCCTCGCCGATCAGCCCCGCGTTCAGGTCGGCATCGATCGCCATCTGCTTGCCGGGCATCGCATCCAGGGTAAAGCGCGCGCCCACTTCGGCGATGCGTCCGGCGCCTTTGGTAATCACCACGAAGTTGATAATCACCAGGATCGCGAACACCACGATGCCGACGGCATAGTTGCCGCCCACCAGAAAATGTCCGAACGACTCGATCACCTTGCCCGCCGCATCCGGCCCGGTATGCCCTTCCAGCAGCACGATCCGCGTGGAAGCGACGTTCAGCGACAGGCGCAGCAGCGTGGTCACCAGCAGCACGGTGGGAAATATCGAAAAATCCAGCGGCTTGTTGGTGTTCATGCTGACCAGCAGCACCATGATGGAAATCGCGATGTTGAACGTGAACAGGATATCCAGCAGCAGCGGCGGCAAGGGCAGCACCATCATCGCCAGGATCATCACGATCAGCACCGGCCCGGCCATGCCGACCAGCCCGGCACGCTTGATGAAGTCTTGGATGAGCAATAGGTTCATTTTCAGAAGGCAGAAGACAGATTGTTGTGTGCCGCGCAGCGGCACGTCATATCAAGAACGCAGCGCAGCCGCGACAAAACCTCCGTCCTCTGTCCTCTGTCTTCTGTCATCTGGCCTCCGGATCGAGTTCAACCGGCACCGGCAAACGCTTGGGTTCCTGCGGGCGCACACCGCCCTGTTTTTCGTAGCGATGCAACTGGTAAACGTAGGCCAGCACTTCGGCGACGGCGGTGTACAGCGCTTCCGGAATGGACTCGCCCAGCTCGGTATGCTTGTGCAGCGCGCGCGCCAGCGGCGGCGCTTCCAGAATCGGCACGTGATTTGCCTCGGCGATTTCGCGGATGCGCTGCGCCAGCAGATGCGAGCCCTTGGCCACCACCACCGGCGCGCGCATGCCTTTTTCGCCATATTTCAGCGCCACCGCATAGTGCGTCGGGTTGGTCACCACCACGTCGGCGGTCGGCACCGCCGCCATCATGCGTTTGCGCGCCGCCTCGCGCTGCAGGCTGCGGATGCGCCCCTTGACCATCGGGTCACCCTCGGTTTCCTTGGATTCCTGGCGCACCTCCTCCTTGGTCATCATCAGCTTCTTGTTGTTGTCCCATAACTGGAACGGCACGTCGATCATCACGATCAGCAGCATCGCGCCGACGATCATCATGAAACTCGCCCCGACCAGATGCCCCATTTGCGGGATCGAGGCGACGGCAGCCTGTGTGCCCAGCGCCATCACCGCTTCCTTGTTATGCCAAATCACCCAGGCCGCGATGCCGCCGACCAGCGCCGCCTTGCTGATCGCCTTGACCAGCTCCACGATCGCCGTCCTGGAAAACATGCGCGCCAACCCGGAAACCGGGTTCATCTTGGAAAATTTCGGCTGCAAGGCTTCCATGCTGAACAGCCAGCCGTTCAGCAGCAGCGGGGAAAACGCCGCGGCCAGCAGGACGGCGAGCAGGAAAGGCGCAAAAGTGAAGAGCATATCCAGCGACAGGTCATGCAAACGCGGAATCAGCAGGTAGACATTGAAAGCCATGTCGCGGTCCAGCGTCAGGCCATCGTGCAGCATTTTCACCATGTGCTGGGTGAACGATGCGCCCATGAACCACAGCGCCCCGCCGCCCGCCAGCAAAACCGCAAACGTGGACAGCTCGCGGGAACGCGCGACCTGGCCTTTTTCCCTTGCCTGGTCTAGCTTCCTCTGTGAGGGCTGTTCGGTTTTTTCTAGGTCGCTGTCTTCTGCCATGATGGATTCCGCCGGTTATGGCAATTATCGGCGGCTTGCACAACATCCAATTAGACAAATAGCGGGGTGATTCCCTATCTATTCAGGAACCTTTGCGTCATTCTTCCACTTGTTTAGCAGCTTCCGGCGCGACTATTCAGATGTGGCTGTTTCTCCTTCCCCCTTGCATGAGGAAGGCTGGGAGGGGTGATACCCCCTTTGAAAAAGGGGGTAGGGGGGATTTACAGCAGGTGTCGAGAGAGTGGCGCACTTCAAATCCCCCTCGGCCACCTCGCAAGCTCTCCCCATTTTGCAAAGGGGGAAGCGAAGCACTCGGCGCGCAGGGGTGGTTGGACGTTGGTATCTGCGGGGGGCCCGGATTGCGCTGCGCTTCCCTTCGACCTCGCTCAGGACAGGCATCCGGGCTACCTGATTTGCAGCCGGGGTGGGCACGCTTGCCCACGCGGATGCCGAACCGCCCAAGCATCAGGCGTATTGCATCAGGTGTATTGCGCGACCAGTTGCTCGAATTCCTTGACCGGCACCGGCCTGCTGAACAGATAGCCCTGAAAGGCATGGCAGCCATTCAACTCGAGAAACGCGCGTTGCGCTTCGGTTTCCACGCCCTCGGCGATCACCGCCAGATCCATGCCCTGAGCCAGGGCAATAATCATTTTGGTGATGGCCGAACCGTTGGGGTTGATGAGCACATCGCGCACGAACGACTGGTCGATCTTCAACTGGTACAAGGGCAGACGTTTCAGGTAGGAGAGCGAGGAATAGCCGGTGCCGAAGTCATCCAGGGAGAAGTTGATGCCACGGTTTTTCAACGCGGTCATTTTCAAGATGATGTCATCCACATTTTCCACCATCAGGCTTTCGGTGATTTCCAGCTTGAGTTTTGCGGGATTCACCTGAAAATAAGCGACCAGTGACAACACCTCCTCGACGAAAGTCGGCAGGTGGAACTGCTTGGCGCTGACATTCACCGCCACGGTGAGGTGCGCCGTTTCCGGCCGCACCGCCCAGTCCGCCAGTTGCTGGCAGGCGGTGGCCATCACCCAGTGACCCAGCGGCAGGATCAGCCCGGATTCTTCGGCGAGCGGGATGAATTCGGCAGGGGATACCAGGCCGCGCTCGGGGTGTTGCCAGCGCACCAGCGCCTCGGCGCCGATCATCTGGCCCGATGAATCGACTTGCGCCTGATAGTAAAGCAGGAATTGCTTCTGCTCGGAGACGGCGCGGCGCAAATCGGATTCCAGTGCGACGCGGGCCATGACCAAGGCCTGCAAGTCTGGATCGAAGAAATGCAGGGTGTTGCGCCCGCACGCCTTGGCCTGATGCAGGGCGACATCCGACCGCCTGAGCATTTCGTCCGCCGTCCTCACCTGCCCGCGCAGCAGCGTGGCGCCGATACTGGCGGTGCTGTGGTATTCGTGACCGTTGAGGAAATAGGATTGCTCCAGAACCGAGCATATTTTCTGCCCCACCGCCTCGGCCTGCTCTGCGGCAGTCGGCTCGTCCTGATCCAAATCCTCGAGCATGACAAAGAATTCGTCCCCGCCCAGCCGGGCGATGGTATCGCCTTCCCGGACGCAGGCCCGCAGCCGTGCAGCCACTTCGATCAGCAACAGGTCGCCGGTGCCGTGCCCGTGGGCATCGTTGATACTCTTGAAGTTGTCGAGATCAATTAACAGCAGCGCGCCCTGCCGCTTGTTGCGGACATTGGTCACCAGGGCCTGCTGCAGCCGGTCGATCAACAGCCTCCGGTTGGGCAATCGGGTGAGCGGATCGTAGAAAGACAGGCTGCGTATCTGCTCTTCCGCTTCCCGGCGCCCGGTGATATCCACGGCAATTCCGATAATCCCCGTAGCCGCGCCTGCACTGTCGCGCAATTTGGCCTTGGTGATTTCCATCAGGTGCTGCTTGCCATCTGCAAAGTGGATCGACTCATACGAAATATACGGTGTTTCCCGCGCGAGACATTCCCGGTCTGACTGCATGCAATTGGCGGCAACCTCCGCGTCCAAAAGATCGGGCAGGTGCGCGGTCGCGAGGAACCAGCTTTCGGCTATGCCGACTGCCTCACAGAAGGTCTTGTTGACGAAACGGTAGCGTTTGTCCATCCCGAGCAGCCAGATTCCGACCGGTGCATTATCGAGGACGGCATGCAGCTCCGCTTCACTCTTCTGCAACGCCTCTTCGGTTCGCCTGCGTTCGGTAATGTCGCGGATGTGAGCCGTGAAGGTAATCTGGTCGCCCTCGCAGATCGGCGTGATGGTCAACTCGATCGGAAATTCCGTGCCGTCGCGCCGCAGCGCGCTGATTTCGATGCGGCGGTTCAGGATATGGGTTTCACCGGTCTGGATATAGCGGGCGAGACAGCTTTGATGGCGGTTCCGGTAGCGTTCCGGGATCAGCAGCCCGGTCATCGACTGCCCGGCGATCTCTTCTTTTTTCCAACCGAAAATAAACTCCGCAGCGGGGTTGAAGCCGACCAGCCGGCTCTCCGCGTCGATGCTGATTATTGCATCCAGCGCCGAGTCGACGATCAATCGCAGGCGCGCCTCGCTTTCCGCTAATTTCCGGTTGTTGTCGGCGAGGATTTTCTGCCATTTGTCACTGCCATCGACCACCTGCAACGGCTGACCGGATTTTTTATTCTGTTCCATTTTAGTCTCTTGATCCGTAGGGCGGGCGCTCATGGCACTCGGTTAAGGAATTACGGCTCTGTAGCGATGGAGTGCATTACATCTGCGACACGATAGCATGTAGGGCGGATGAGCGCAGCGTTATCTGCCGTATGCCGGCTTCTCGCACAACCTCCATTCGGCGGATAACGGCCTGCGGCCTCACCGGTGCCGGGGCACACGTACTTTGCATCCGCCCTACGGCTCTGAACTTCGTGGCTAATCAGGTAGGATATAAGGGTCAGGCGCAAATATAATAGGCGGTGACGTCGCTGCCATTCCCCGCGTATTCGAGCTTGTAAGCCATGCTCTCCACCAGTTTGATGCCGCGCCCATGCTGGTCGCCCTGCTTGATGCGGCTTTCGGCATTTTCCAGAAGCGCCGCATAATTAAACCCCTTGCCGCTATCGGCCACACGGATTCTTACGCCATATTTCCCCTCGATCGCCACCTTCTTGATCTCGAGGTCGATCCTCCCGTTGTCGAGCGCCTGCAGGCGTTCTTCGCGCAATTCCAGGAATTTATCGAAGCCGTCAACCCCCTGCTTGATGCCGGAATCGAGCCGCAGGATGCCGTGATCGAGCGCGTTGTTGAACAGTTCGGACAGGATCATGAATAGCGGCGCGGCGAATTCGTTGGCGACATGGATTTTCTCGATGATGCCGGTCAGCATCGGGACGATGTTGAGGTATTTCAATTCGGTCGCACTCAGGCTGATCTCGATTTTCCAATTGCCGCCGCCCGCCTGCACCGCCTGGACCGGCGCTTGTGCCACTGCGGGCGCAACCGTCTCCGTGAGGCGGTAGATTTGGACATCGACTATCGCCAGCGAAATATCGTCATGCGCCGGTTTCCCGGCCAAATGCATATCCAACAAGCTCATCATATTTTCGAAGCGGTCATCCGGCTCGCTGTCGTGCAGCATTCTGCCAATTCGCTCCTTGCCAAACTGCTCGCCCTGCGGCGATTCGGCCTCCGGCAAGCCGTCCGAAAACAGGCACAACTGGCAGTTTTCGTCATATTGAAAAGCTTCCGTCTTGCCGGAAAAACTCTCGCCCGGCAAGATGCCCAACGGCAGGTTGGCCGATTTCCATTCGTGCAGAATCTCCCCATTTTTGCCCACCAGCAAGGGTGCCGGATTGCCGCCGTTCCACACCTCGACGACACGGTTGCGCATATTGACTGAAATCAGGGTGGTCGCGACAAAACGATCCACCGGCATGAGCTGATGGATTTTCAGGTTCAACTCTTGCGCGATTTCGGCGATACGGAAGCCCTTTTCGGACATCTCGTAAAACGCCTGGCTGAGCGGCAGGACGTTGACCGCCGCGACCAGCCCGTGACCCACCGCGTCGGCCAGCAGAATATGCAGCTCGTCGTCCGGGGTGCGCGCCGCGAGCAGCATGTCGCCGCTCAGGTGCTCCGCCGGCCTGATGATATGCCGCACCAGCGGATCCAATGCGCCGTGAACATTGGTGATATGCGCCATGATGTAGCTGCCGATACGCTGCTCCTCGTCGAGGCGGTCATGATGCTCTTCGAGCGCCAGGATTTTTTCGAGGAACTGCTGCTGCAGTTGCACCACCCGGTCCAGGCTGCTGCTGGCGCGGCGGATCGGCCTCAATATGCCGACGATAAACCACACCGACAACACCAGCCCGCCCAGCGCGAAGGCCGCCAATATCCGGGAAGATCGCTTGAATTGTTCGTGGTGGGACAGCTCCAGCATTTCATTCATCTCTCCCAGCCCGTGAAGCTGCGCCGCGCGGATATCCGCGATGACGGCGTGGAACTGTTCGTCCACCGACAAGTCGATGCCCCTGACCAGATCATCCGCCACCAGCCGGGTTTCCGGCTTGCGCGCATCGAAGGATTCCAGCGCCCGATGATGGCGCTGGACCAGTTGGACATGCGCGTTCAGCAACGCATCCACCCCATCGACCGGCATGTCGAGTTGCAGCATGATGGGCTTCAGGTGGCCGGCCAGTTGTTGATCGACTGCCTCACCTTGCCGGTCAAATTTTTCCAGATTCATCCTGAAGGAAGCCGCGTCGCGACCGTAAATCAGCACGTCCTTCCAGGTATGCAATTGCTCGTGATAGGCGGTTGCCGCCATGCGCGCAGTGTCCAGCGCATAGGCCTGGATGCTGGATAGCGCCATGCCATTCACGGTGCGCTGATGGGCTTTTTCGGCTTCATACAGGTTGAAAATACCGGTCACGACCATTGCGCCCAACAGGACGAAGATGAGCGCAAACAGCCGCGCCTTGACGCTGGCGGCGCTCAACCAGTGCAGCAGCGGGCTCTTGATTTTGACGATATTGCCTTCTTCGATACGCAGCCTGGCAGAACCCTCGCGGATTTGCCGGTAGGCCTCCGTGGCAGACTCGATTTGCCCGGGTGTGGCCTTGTAGCGGAATGCCACATAGCCGATGGCTTTGCCGTTCGCCAGCAATGGCGTGATATTGGATACCGCCCAGTAGAAACTGCCGTCCTTGCGCCGGTTCTTGACCAACCCCTGCCAGGGCTTGTTGGCCTTGATGGTTTTCCACAGATCGGCAAACACCTCGGGCGGCATATCGGGGTGGCGCACAATATTGTGCGGCGAACCGATAATTTCCTCGCGGCTGCGCCCGCTTATTTCGACGAACGCCTTATTGCAATAAGTGATAACACCTTTGAGGTCGGTCTTGGAAACGATCACCACGCCATCCGGCAACGTGACCTCAATATTGGAAACCGGCAGGTTTAATCGCATGATCGATACTCGAACCAAAGGAAGGAAAGCGGCGTACCGCGCTGCGGGGCGCTCTTTATAAAGAGGCGGCGCAGCCGCAGCAACACTACTGTCTTCTGCCCTCTGTTTTCTGTCATCCGCCCTCTAGGAACCTGTCTGCTTGATGTTAAAAATCTTGCTGAAATTGGCGACACCCAGCACCTGCGACACCACGCCGGAGGTGTTGAGCAGCGTGACCGGTTTGCCGGCCGCCTTGGCGCGCTCGTTGAGCAGCATCAACATGCCCAGCGCGGAGCTGTCCAGGTAATCCACCCGGCTCATTTCGATCTCGATCTCGCGTACCGCAGAATTGTCGAGCAGCGGCGTGTAGGCATCCTTGAATTCGCGATGCACCTGAAAATCGAAACGCCCATACATATCGATACGCGCCACGTTGCCCTGAATTTGTACATTGATAGTCATGACTACTCCTTATGTGAATAAATAAAACGCAACTACTCAGGTCGAAAAAAACTCCCCCGCCAGATACCAACGTCCGCCCCTGCGCGCCGAGCACTTCGCTTCCCCCCACTTCGGCAAGCTCAGGACATGCTTTGCAAAAGGGGAACCGAGGGGGATTTGAAGTGCGCCACTCTCTCGCCACCTGCTGTAAATCCCCCTCCGCTTCGCTCCACCCCCTTTTTCAAAGGGGGTTGTTCCACCACACCCGGAGATAGATGCCCCCCTTTGAAAAAGGGGGGTTGGGGGGATTTGATGTTGTTTCACGTCAGTTGTTTCATCTCGATGGAAAATCCGGGTTAAACGCGATTGCTCTTGCCATTATGCAATGCCAGATATTCCAGCGTGCGGCGCGCGATATTCTGCAACGGCAACACTTCGCATGCGCCGCCCACCGCAATGGCCTCCCTGGGCATGCCAAACACCACACAACTCGCCTCGTCCTGCGCGATGGTATGCGCGCCGGCCTGTTTCATTTCCAGCAAGCCTTGCGCGCCATCCTTGCCCATGCCGGTGAGGATGATGCCCATCGCGTTCGCCCCGGCGACATTGGCTGCCGAACGGAACAGCACGTCCACCGACGGGCGATGGCGGTTGACCGGCGGTCCCTGGTTCAGCTCGGTCATGTAGTTCGCTCCGCTGCGCTTGAGCAGCAGGTGCGAATGCCCCGGCGCGATGTAGGCATGGCCCGGCAATATCCGCTCATTATGCGCCGCCTCCTTGACCGAAATCTTGCACAGGCTGTCCAGCCGCTCGGCAAATGATTTGGTGAAATTTTCCGGCATGTGCTGTGTCACCAGAATACCCGGCATGTCGGCGGGCAGACGGATCAGCACCTCCTTGATCGCCTCGGTGCCGCCTGTCGAGGCGCCGATGATAAGGAGCTTTTCCGTGGTGGAAAAACGCCCCGCGACGCTGGGCAGAATCGCATCCGCCGAAAACTTCTCCTGGATTACCGCTGCGGTAGGCGTTTTACGCACATGCGACTGCGCGGCGGCGCGAATCTTGTCGGTTATCTCGATGGCATACTCCTCCATGCCGCGCGCGATGTCCATCTTCGGCTTGGAGACAAAATCCACCGCCCCCAGCGCCAGCGCGCGAAACGTGATGTCAGAACCGCGTTCCGTCAGCGTGGAAACCATCAGCACCGGCATCGGGCGCAAGCGCATCAAGCGCTCCAGAAAATCAATCCCGTCCATCTTGGGCATTTCCACGTCCAGCGTCAGCACGTCCGGGTTAAGCTCCTTGATCATCTCGCGCGCCACCAGCGGATCGGGCGCCGCGCCCACGCATTCCATATCCTTTTCCCGGTCGATCAATTCCTTCATCACGCTGCGGATCAGCGCGGAATCGTCAATCACCAGCACTTTTATTTTACGGTTTACCATGCTCGCCTTTATTCAACCAATCCCTAAGTGTAACTACTCAGGTCGAAGCAGTATGCTCGAAAATAGCCACAACGCCAGTCCCTTCCCCCTGCAAGGGGGAAGGAGAAAAGCGGCTGCGCCTGAGTAGTTACTTCTATGTAAACAACTCCACATCGCCTTCCACTTTGGCGAAATGCAGCCGCGTCACGTATTCGGATTCGCGGCTGATAATTGTATCGTTATGCACCCTTCTCAGCTTCTTCACCCTGACCAGGCCGGTACGGGGAAAGAAATATACCTTGCGCGGGTAAATATCGAGCAAATCCTGCGCGGCGACCGGAATTTTTTCCATATCGAGAAATTTCAGCACAAAATCGGCATTGCGCTCGCCGATGTTGGCGACGGTGAAACCGCGCAACACCGCCCCGCCACCGAATACTTTTGCCTCAAAATTGCCGCGCTTCGCGCCCATCTTGAGCAACTGGTTAATCAATATTTCCATCGCATAAGCTCCATAGCGCGCCGAAGCGCCGAGCGGATTGTTCTGGTCCTGCCCCGCATCCGGCAGCATGAAATGATTCATGCCGCCAATCCCGCTGACCTTGTCGCGTATGCACGCGCAGACGCAGGAGCCGAGCACGGTCACCAGCAGCATGTCGCGCGTCGTCGCATAATATTCGCCGGGCAATATCTTGGCCGCCTCGGAATCATGCTGCTGGTCATAATACAGGTTCGGCGCCAGGACTTCTTCGTAGCCGTGATCAGTCATGCCGCAGCATCCCTTTCCTGCCCGCCGTTAACGTAAAACTCGCGCAGCGATTCGTTCGCCCGGCTACGCCCCCCTCGCTTCGCTCTCCCCGCCAGCGGGATAACCAGCGACTTGGCTGCAGTTTCTGGCAGCCTAGTCGAATGGCTAGTTGTTTCACCCAGAGGGTTGGGGTGAGGGCGACGGGCATGGCGGGTTTAATAATCAAAGACAACATTTTAGCCATGCCCGTCAAGTCAGCCAGGCTATTTTGGCGCACGATGAGGCGCATGCGCTTTGGATTTGGCCAGTTCATACACCGTCTTGCCGCGCAAACTGAACACATGCCCGGCATTATGGAAACTCTCCGAATGCCCGGCAAACAGCAAACCATCCGGTTGCAGCAGTGGCGCAAACTTTTCCAGTATCTTGAGTTGCGTCGCCTTGTCGAAATAGATCATCACGTTGCGGCAAAAAATCGCGTCCAGCGGGCCACGGATATGCCAGTCATCGCTGAGCAAATTCACCTGCCGGAAAGTAATCATCGCGCGCAGCTCCGGCCTCACCCGCACAAAACCCGATTGCGCGCCCGCTCCCCTCAGAAAGAAACGTTTGACCAGATCACCGGAAAGTTTCTCGACGCGCTCCAGCGGATAAACACCCGCTTCCGCTTTGGCGAGCACATTGGTATCCAGATCGGTCGCAACGATGGTGACCGGCGGCGTAAAACTGCCAAAGGCGTCCACCACGGTCATCGCCATCGAATAGGGTTCTTCCCCAGTTGACGATGCCGAGCACCACAGCGAAATGGGGTGCTTCCCCTTTTGTTTGAGTACATGTTCGGCCAACAGCGGAAAATGGTGCGGCTCGCGAAAAAAGGAAGTCAGGTTGGTGGTGAGCGCATTGACGAATGCCTGCCACTCGGCCTCATCGTTACTCTCCAGCAACGCCAGGTAACTCTTGAAATTATTGATGCCGGTTGCCCGCAGGCGGCGCGCCAGGCGGCTGTAAACCATGTCCTGCTTGGACGGATTAAGCGAAATCCCGGCATGTTCATAAATCATCTGTCGCACCTGCTCGAAATCTTTGGTCGTGAATGCGAATTCACGATCATGAGCACTGCTGGTTAGAAGGCTATTGTTCATGGCATCTTGAGTGATTATATAAAAAGTAACTTCGCAGGTTGAGCAAACCCAACGGGCATGGCAGTAGCCACCCCTGATAATGAAACTGCCCTGCCCGTTTCCCTCACCTCAATCCTCTCCCGCAAGCGGGGAGAGCGAAGCGAGGGGGGCGTAGCCAGGCAAACGATCGCTACGCGAGTTTCACGTTAACGGCACGCGCAACATAATATGTGAGAAACAAATGCTGTTGTAGTATCGCACGCTGCCTGCAACTTATGTCAACGGTCCTATCTGCATTGCAGGCCGGAAACATTAAACCCAGATAATCCCCAGATAATCCCCAGATAATCCATTGGGGCGTAGGTCGGGCTTCAGCCCGACATGTCGGGTTAAAACCCGACCTACAACCCATTGATTTTGCAATGCCTCAAGAACTAATGAACTATCTGGGTTAAAACTCTTCCCACTCGCCATCCTCGTCGCCGCCCTGCGGCTTGCCTTTGGGTTTGGCGGCCTGTGCCTTGCCCGGCGCTGCCTTGGCGACCGCCGCGCCCTTGCGCGCCGCAGTGGCTGGATGCGCGGCAGGGTGTGCCGGGGCGCGCGCTGCCGGGGCCTGCTCGCGGCGCGCCACGGCGGTGCCGCTCGGGCGACTGTCCACCTTGAACGTGCCCACCGA
>JAUYJO010000207.1 GCA_030700315.1 Gallionella sp. | reverse complement strand
GCGGGCAGGATGCCCGCGCTCCCGGTCAGATTACCTTCGAGTAGCGCGCATGCTCGGTGCGCGTGCGCAGGTATTTGTCGAACACCATGCAGATGTTGCGGATCAGCATGCGTCCCTTGGGCGTCACTTCGATGCATTGCTGGGAAATTTCCAGCAGGCCTTCGTGCTCGTATTCGTGCAGCTCTTCCATTTCGGTGGCGAAATACTGGTCGAAGTCGATCAGGTAGGCGATGTTGAACGACTCCTTGGAAATCTCGAAATGGCACATCAGCGCCTGGATGATGGCGCGGCGCACCAGGTCGTCGGCGTTCAATTCCAAGCCGCGCATGATGGGCAGCTCGTTCCGGTCCAGCGCGTCGTAATAGTCTTCCAGCTCGCGGTAGTTCTGGCTGTAGGTCGGGCCGATTTTGCCGATGGCGCTCACGCCCAGCGCAACCAGGTCGCAATCGGAATGGGTCGAATAACCCTGGAAATTGCGGTGCAGTCGGCCCTGGCGTTGCGCCACGGCGAGTTCGTCCTCCGGCTTGGCGAAGTGATCCATGCCGATGTACACATAGCCCGCGCCGGTCAGCTTGCTTACCGCCATGCTGAGGATATCCAGCTTGACCTGCGGGGCCGGCAAATCCTCTTCGTGGATGCGCCGCTGCGGCTTGAAGATAGACGGCATGTGCGCGTAGTTGTAAACCGACAGACGATCAGGATTGGCGGCGATCACCTTGTCCAGTGTCACGCCGAAGCCTTCCAGCGTCTGCTTGGGCAGGCCGTATATAAGATCGATGCTGACCGACTTGAAGCCGTTGGCGCGCGCGGCGTGGATGATGCCCAGGGTTTCTTCCTCGGTCTGGATGCGGTTCACCGCACGCTGCACCTCGGCATCGAAATCCTGCACGCCGATGCTGATGCGGTTGAAACCTTCCTTGCCGAGCAGCGCGATGGTCGCATCGCTCACCTTGCGCGGGTCGATCTCGATGGAATACTCGCCCTCTTCCACCAGCTTGAAGTGCTGGCGTATCGCCGCCATCAACTGGTGTATTTCGTCGTCGCTCATGAAGGTCGGCGTACCGCCGCCGAAGTGCAATTGCTCGACCACCTGCCCCGGCCCGAGCAGTTCCGCTTGCATCGCCATTTCCTTGATCAGATAGCGCACATATTCGGCGGACTGGCTGCGATCCTTGGTGATGACCTTGTTGCAGGCGCAGTAAAAACACAGCGTGTTGCAAAACGGGATGTGGATATACAGCGACAACGGGCGGGCGATACCGCCGATCTCGCGCTTGGCCACCCATTGCTTGTAGCTTTCTGCATTGAACGCCTCGATGAAGCGGTCTGCGGTCGGATAAGAGGTGTAGCGCGGGCCGTTTTTGTCCAGCCTGCGGATCAACTCCAGATCCACTACCAGTTGATTGACTGGCTCATCCATAAAATTCCCCCACGAAATGCCCTATATTATGCCAGTTAGCCGCCCCCAAGCGGTTTGATATATGTCAAAATCAGCGCCTTATTCGTGGCGCATGAGACAGGCAGCAGGTGGCTGCGAGTATTTTTACCGCTGTTCGTTCCGTGTTTCCCACTTTGCAAAGGCCCATAGCGTGCAACAATCCGTTTCATCCACCCGCCTCAAGATAGTCTGTTCACGCTGCAACCTGCGCGAACTCTGCCTGCCTGTCGATCTGAGCGCCGAAGAAATGCAGCAAATGGACGACATCAGCCACCTCAAGCGCGGCTATGCGCGCGGCGATTATCTTTATCGCAGCGGCAGCAAATTCCACTCGTTATATGCCATCCGCAGCGGCTCGTTCAAGACGCAAGTGCTGCACGAGGATGGGCGCGAACAGGTGACGGGCTTTCAGATGATGGGCGAAATCATCGGCCTCGATGCGATCTGCACCGACCACCACACCTGCGATGCGGTGGCGATGGAAAACAGCGAAGTGTGCGAACTGCCGTTTGGTAAACTGGAGGCATTGAGCCGCAAATTTCCCAGCCTGCAACGCCATCTGCACAAGATCATGAGCCGCGAAATCGTGCGCGACCAGGGCATCATGCTGCTGCTCGGCTCAATGCGCGCCGAAGAGCGTCTGGCCGCATTCCTGCTCAACCTGTCGCAGCGTTTTGCGGCGCGCGGCCTGTCGCCGACCCAATTTCAGTTGCGCATGTCGCGCCAGGAAATCGGCAGCTATCTGGGGTTAAAGCTGGAAACGGTCAGCCGCACCTTTTCGCTATTTCAGGGCAATGGCACGATCAACGTCAAGGCGCGCTCGGTGGAACTGCTGGATATGCCCGCCTTGCGCACCCTGGTCGGCAAGCAGCAGTAGCCTGACTGCCTGGCTGCCTGCTTAACCGACCGACCCATCCAAATACTTACATAATGACCATGGAGCGCAAACTATACTGGGCGGTCGGCCTCCTTTCGGCGCTGATTTTCGCTGGCTCGTTTTTCATACCAGGGCAACCCGGAGAGCAGAGCGGTTTGCCCTGGCAGATCGAGCATCCCGCGCCGGGCGAGACACGTATTTTCGACTTGACGCTCGGCTCAAGCACCGCCGGCGAGGCGGAGCAACGCTTTCATGAAGAAGGCAAGCCCAGCCTGTTCAAATCGCCGGCTGGCCAACTGGTCGCGGAGATGTTCTTTGCGCAGGTAGAAATGGCGGGGCTGAAATCCAGGATAGTCATCAGTATCGCCGCTCCCGCAGCGGAGCTGCAAGCCATGTATGAACGCGGCCTGCGGATCAGTGCGACCGGCGGCGACAAGAAAATCACGCCGACGCCGGAGGATGCCGCCAGGCTGCGCGCGTTGCCCATCAGTAGCCTGACCTACATGCCGTCCGTCCGTATCGAAGAGGAAATTTTCGCCAAGCGCTTCGGCCAACCGGAGCGGCGCTTCAAGGAAAAAACCAGCGGCGCAATCCACTGGCTATACCCGCAACATGGCCTGGACATTACCCTGGGTGGCGCAGAAAAACCCGTGTTGCAATATGCCCCGCCCAAGGATTTCATCAAATTGTTGCAGCCGTTGCTGGACAACGGCGAGGCGCTTTGACCGGAAAATTATCAGCATGACTGTCTGGCAGCAACTCTTCACCCGCCGCATGCTGATCTGCGTGTTCACCGGCTTCGCCTCCGGACTGCCGCTGTACCTGTTGTTCAACCTGGTTCCCGCGTGGTTGCGCAGCGAGCAGGTCGATCTCAAAACCATCGGCCTGTTCGCGCTGATCCAGTTTCCCTACACCTGGAAATTCCTGTGGTCGCCGCTGCTGGATCGCTACGTCGTGCCCGTGCTCGGGCGGCGGCGCGGCTGGATGCTGCTGACCCAGATCGGCCTGCTGGCGGTGATCGCCTCGATGGGCGCGTTCTCGCCGCAAAGCGACCTGCATATC
>JAUYJO010000202.1 GCA_030700315.1 Gallionella sp. | reverse complement strand
AGTTGCGTCCAAAGCGGGTAAAACAGGCGGGAAATGATGAAAATCGGGTAGAAAACAGCGGAATATGCCTATTTTTTGTGCAATCGCTTGCCGGGGCAACGGTTTGTTGCTCCGGGAATTTTAAGTCCGACAGGCTGCTAGAATATTCCGTTTTTGCATATCATCCTCTGAGATTATTTGGTAGCTTACCGGTTAAGTGTTTGCAAGGCTTGTATGTTTCTAAATTAGAAA
The DNA here is from genome assembly GCA_030700315.1 of Gallionella sp. GTDB lineage: Bacteria > Pseudomonadota > Gammaproteobacteria > Burkholderiales > Gallionellaceae > Gallionella. The sequence continues at coordinate 10,357 of JAUYJO010000202.1, read as the reverse complement.
CAATAGTTTAACGCATCATAATTCGGAACGTCAAACCACCTTTTTGGCTCCGGCTTGTCCGGCTTAGGCTCTTGATTTGGCCGCCGATCTTACTCAATAAGGGGGATGGAAATTACCGAAATACCATTTATCCAAAGTGTGGCGAATCCATAGATGTTTTTGTAGGAGCGGCTTTAGCCGCGAATTAAAAGGCATCGCGGCTAAAACCGCTCCTACGGTAAGGCACTTCAAACGGGTACATTTGTAATTCCCATCTCCCTAAGTCAGAAATTTGAGAGTTGAATAAGCGCCCGAGCTGGCCATTGGGTAGGTGGTGTTAATTTTACGTCATCTTTTGGAGACGATTTTTTTGGAAGCTTACTTTCTGTACCACTGAATTCCTTCTTCCACATGTGGCGCTTCGTAAGTCGTTGTCCTATCTTTTGTGTCCTATCGCGCGCCAGCCGATGTCGCGGCGCATCTGGCATCCGTCGAAGTGGAGGTTGTCGGCGATTTCGTAAGCGCGCTTCTGCGCGACTTTCACCATGTCGCCCAGCGCGACGACGCATAGCACGCGACCGCCGTTGGTGACTACTTTGCCGTCCTGCATCGCGGTGCCGGCATGGAACACATGCGTGTCTTGCAGCCCCCGATAATCGGGCAAGCCGGTGATGATGTCGCCCTTGCGCGGCGTGTCGGGGTAATTGGCCGCCGCCAGCACCACGCCCAGTGCGGTGCGCCGGTCCCATTCCGCTTCCACCTGGTCCAACGTGCCATCGATGGCATGTTCGACGATGGCCGCGAAATCGCTTTTCAGACGCAGCATGATCGGCTGGGTTTCCGGGTCACCCATGCGGCAGTTGAATTCCAACACCTTGATGCCACCCTGCGGGTCGATCATCAGCCCGGCATACAGGAAGCCGGTGTAGGTGATGCCCTCGCTTTCCATGCCGCGCACGACCGGCTGGATCACTTCGCGCAGCACGCGCGCATAGATTTCCGGCGTCACCACCGGGGCGGGCGAATACGCGCCCATGCCGCCGGTGTTGGGGCCTTGGTCTACATCCAGCAGGCGCTTGTGATCCTGGCTGGTGGCCATAGTTAGCACATGTTTGCCATCCACCATCACGATGAAGCTGGCTTCCTCGCCGGCGAGAAATTCCTCGATCACCACGCGTGCGCCGGCGTCGCCGAGCTTGTTGTCGGCGAGCATCATGTCGATGGCATCGAACGCTTCATCTTTGGTCATTGCGACGACCACGCCCTTACCCGCTGCGAGGCCATCGGCCTTGATGACGATAGGTGCGCCGTGCTTTTCGACATAGGCGCGCGCGGCAGCGATGCCGCTGAAGGTCTCGAAGAATGCGGTGGGGATGTTGTGGCGCGTCATGAAGCGCTTGGCGAAATCCTTGGAGGATTCCAGTTGCGCGGCGGCTTGGGTCGGGCCGAAAATTTTCAGTCCGGCCTTGCGGAACTCATCCACCACACCCGCTGCCAGCGGCGCTTCCGGGCCGACCACGGTGAGCTCGATGTTCTCGCGTTTCACGAATTCGATCAGGTCGGGAATGGCGCTGAGGGCGACATTCTCCACGCCGTCTTCCAGCGCCGTACCGGCATTGCCCGGCGCGACATACACCTTCTGCACTTTGGCACCTTGCGCCAGACGCCATGCCATGGCGTGTTCGCGACCGCCGCTACCGATTACCAGGATTTTCATGTTGATGCTCTCTTCATAAAGAAGAGAAGGGGGAAGAGGGAAGGGAGAAGGGTAAAGGCCGGAACTCGCGCTTTCTACCCTTCCCCTTCTCCCTTATCCCTTCCCCGGTTTTAATGCCTGAAGTGACGGAAGCCGGTGAACACCATCGCCAACCCATGCTCATCCGCCGCTGCGATTACTTCTTCGTCGCGCATCGAGCCGCCGGGCTGGATCACGGCTTTCGCGCCTGCCTCGGCCAACACGTCCAGGCCGTCGCGGAACGGAAAGAAGGCATCGGATGCGACCATGGAACCCGCCAGGCTCAAGCCCGCGTTCTGCGCCTTGATGCTGGCGATGCGCGTGCTGTCCACGCGGCTCATCTGTCCCGCGCCCACGCCCAGCGTCTGGCCGTCTTTGCAGAATACGATGGCGTTGGACTTCACGTATTTGGCGACGCGCCAGGCGAACAGCAGGTCTTGCAGTTGTTCTCGGGTGGGCTGTGCCTGGGTGACGGTTCTGAGCTGCGACGCTTGCACGTTGAGCGCATCTGGTGACTGCACCAGCAGGCCGCCGCTGACGCGCTTGAAGTCAAATTGGTTGTGCGCGTTGGACAGCGGCACGGTGAGTACGCGCACATTTTGCTTGGCCGCCGTGACCTTGAGCGCGGCATCGGACACGCTCGGCGCGATGATGAGTTCGACGAACTGGTTGGCGGTAATTTGCGCCGCGCTCGCTTCATCCAGCTCGCGGTTGAAGGCGATGATGCCGCCAAATGCGGAAGTGGTGTCGGTGGCATAGGCCAGTTTGTAGGCGTTGAGCGCGGTGTCGGCGATGGCTACACCGCACGGGTTGGCGTGTTTGACGATGACACAGGCGGGTTGGTCGAAGGTCTTGACCAGTTCCCAGGCCGCATCGGCATCGCCGATGTTGTTGTAAGACAGCTCTTTGCCCTGCAACTGGGTGTAGTCGGAAATGCCGCCCGCTACCGGATTCAGGTCGCGGTAAAAAGCCGCGCTTTGATGCGGGTTCTCGCCGTAGCGCATCTCTTGCACCTTGGCGAAATTGAAATTGATCTGTGCCGGAAACGCGCTGCGCGTGCCGTCCGCGCCGATGGCGGTGAGGTAATTGCTGATTGCGCTGTCGTAGGCGGCGGTATGCGAGAACGCTTTCTTCGCCAGGTCAAAACGCGTTGCGTCCGACACGATGCCATCATTGGTTTGCATCTCGGCCAGCAGGTCCGCGTAGTCCGCAGGATCGGTGACGATAGCGACATGCGCGTGGTTCTTTGCCGCCGCGCGCACCATGGTCGGGCCGCCGATGTCGATGTTCTCGATCGCGTTTTCCAAGGTGCAGCCGGGTTTGGCGATGGTCGCCGCGAACGGGTACAGATTGACCACGACCAGGTCGATGGTCGGGATGCCGTGCTTTTCGAGAGTGGCAACGTGCTCGGGCAGGTCGCGTCTCGCCAGAATGCCCGCGTGGACTTTAGGTTGCAGCGTCTTGACGCGCCCGTCCAGCATTTCGGGGAATCCGGTGTAATCGGCCACTTCGGTGCAGGGCACGCCATTGTCGGCGAGCAGTTTGGCGGTGCCGCCGGTGGAGAGTATCTTGACGCCGAGCTGGCTCAAGCCATGCGCGAGTTCGAGAACGCCGGATTTATCCGACACGCTGATGAGTGCTTGTTTGATTGCTGCCATGATGATCCCAGTTTGAAGGTTGAAAATCTGTACAAATTTGTGTGGGTCGGCTTTCAGGCAGACCTGTCGTGAAGAATCCCGATCTACGCGATTCCGTGCTGCGCCATCTTCTTGCGCAACGTGTTGCGATTGATGCCGAGTATCTCCGAGGTGCGCGACTGGTTGCCGCCGGCGTGTTCCAGCGCCATTTCGAGCAGCGGTTTTTCAACGCAGTCCATCACCATGTCATACATCCCGCAGCAGGGTTTTTCGCCGTCGAGATCCTTGAAGTATTCCTTGAGCGCCTTGCGTACATAGCGCGCCATGTCATTTTCGTTTATCACGCTGTTCATGCTGCCAGCTCCTCGATGTAATGCAGCCGCATTCCTTGCTGCGCTTGTTGTGCAAAAAAATCGTCCACTGCCGCCAACTGGGTGGAGGGGCTTTCCAATTGATTCATCCGGTGGCGGAACTGCGCCGAACCGGCCAGCCCTTTCGTGTACCAGGAGATGTGCTTGCGCGCCACGCGCAGGCCGGTGTGCTCGCCATAAAGACCATATAGATCCTGCATGTGTGCCAGCAAGATGCGGTGAATTTCGCTGATCTGCGGCGCGGGAAGATGAGCGCCGGTTTTCAGAAAATAGTCGATCTCGCGGAACAACCACGGGCGACCTTGCGCCGCGCGACCGATCATCACGGCATCCGCGCCGGTATGTTGCAGTACATATTTGGCTTTTTCCGGCGTGGTGATGTCGCCATTGGCGATGATGGGGATGTGTACGCTGGCTTTCACCGCCGCGATGGTGTCGTACTCGGCCTCGCCGGTATAGGCGCAGGCGCGGGTGCGGCCGTGAATGGCCAGCGCCTGGATGCCGCTGTCTTCGGCAATCCGGGCGATGCGAATCGCGTTGCGGTTCTGTTTGTCCCAGCCGGTGCGGATTTTCAGCGTGACCGGCACATTTACTGCGCCGACGACCGCTTCCAGCAATTTTGCGACCAATGGTTCATCTTGCAGCAGAGCGGAGCCGGCCATCACGTTGCAGATTTTTTTGGCCGGGCAGCCCATGTTGATGTCGATAATCTGCGCGCCGTGATCCACGTTGTATTGGGCGGCCTGCGCCAGCATTCTGGCGTCCGCGCCGACGATCTGCACCGACACCGGCCCGGCTTCGCCTTCGTGGTTGGCGCGCCGTTTGGTTTTTTCCGAGCCGTACAACAGCGAATTGGACGCCACCATCTCGCTCACCGCCATGCCCGCACCCATGCGTTTGCACAACATGCGGAAAGGGCGATCGGTCACCCCGGCCATGGGGGCAACGATGAGGTTGTTCTTGAGTTGGTGAGGGCCGATGCGCATGATGGTTTTTCGCGGGGGGCTGCGATTATAAATGAAACTGGATGCCATGTTATGATTGCGACTGTGATTTTTCGCAGCGTCATTTTCGCAGCGTCATTTTCGCAGCGCCGTTTTCGCAGCGTTGACGTGAAACAACACAAAATGGAACCCCAAACCTCTGGTGAAACAACTAGCCATTCGACTAGGCCATCAAAAGGCGATGGTCAAGTCGCTGGTTATCCCGGCCTCCCCCACTTCGACAAGCTCAGGACATGCTTGTCAGGGGAGGAGGTGGGCTCTCCCCCTGACAAGGGGGAGCTGGAGGGGGTTCGGGGTAAAAGGTGGAGCAATTTTGCGAGACGTTCCATCACCAGGGTTGGCTACTGCCATGCCCGTCGGGCAATGATCCAATGGACGGATTTTTAATACGCGATTACCGGCGCGGGTCGGTAGGGGCCAGTTTGACCGCCGCGCCAGAACCGGAAAATTGCTGCCGGTGCGAACGAAAATGCAAAAAATGTATCCACTTGCTGGCGCAAGTATCCCTTCAATTAACTAAACAATCAGAGATATTTATGAAAAAACTTCCCGCCTTGGGCTTGGTCAAGTGGTTTATCCCGTTTTTGTTGGTATGGCTGTCTTCCGCGCAAGCCGGAGAAAACGAAATTCGCCAGTCGCTGCAAAGCAAGATGCCCGAGGTCGGCAAGCTTGAGCATATCGTCAAAACGCCTTATGCCGGGCTTTATGAGGTGATAATTAACGATCAGTTGTTATATACCGATGAGCAAGGGCAATACCTGTTTGAAGGTAGCGTATTTGATCTGAAAAACCGCCGCGATGTGACGGAGGAGCGCCGCCGCATATTGTTTGCCATCGAATTCGACAAGCTGCCTTTCGAAATTGCCCTAAAAAGGGTGAAGGGTAACGGCAAGCGCAAGCTGGCTTACTTCAGCGATCCCAATTGCGGGTTTTGCAAGCGTCTGGAGGGCGAGTTGAGCAAAATCGACAATGTCACGCTGTACATGTTCATCGCCCCGATTTTCTCTCCACAGTCTGCCGATATCGTGCGCAATGTCCATTGCGCCAAGGATCCGCTCAAGGCATGGGATGACCTGATGTTGAACGGCACACCTCCCGCGAGTGCCACCTGTCCCACCAAGACCGACAAGGTGCTGGAGCTGGCCAAGAAGCTGCGCGTCAATGGCACACCGAACTTGATTTTTGGCGATGGGACGCAAGTCCCCGGATACCTGCCTGCCGCAGAATTGGAAAAACGTCTGGATGCGAACGGCAACAAAAAATAGGGCATGCCCATGAGTGTGGACTCCAATATTTCCTTGGACCTGCTTGCCCAGGCAGTCGACCAGTCAAACGACGGTGTCACCATCGCCGACGCAAGGCAGCAAGGCTTTCCGCTGATTTATGTCAACCGGGGTTTTGAAAGGCTGACCGGCTACGCCTCGGACGAGGTAGTCGGAAACAGTTACCGCATCCTGCAAGGCACCGATACCGAGCAATCCGGGATCGACACGATCCGGGCGGCGGTTGCCAGAGGGGAGGGATGCCTGGTCACGTTGCGCAATTACCGCAAAGATGGCTCGATGTTCTGGAATGAACTCAGTATTTCTCCGGTGCATGACGCCGACGGCAATCTCACCCATTACATCGGCATTCAGAAGGATGTGACCGCGCGTGTTCTGCTCGAGCAACACCTGCATCAATCCAATCTCAATTTACAGACGCTCAACCAGCAGTTGAATACGCTGGTCTATACCGATCATTTGGTTGGCCTCAGCAACCGCCGGCATTTCGACGAGCAGTTTGCAAGTTTGCTTTCCACCGCGCAGCGCACCCATAGCGAGCTGTCGGTGCTGATGATCGATTTTGACCATTTCAAGCAATTCAACCAGCGTTATGGGCGGTCGGCGGGGGATGGGTGCCTGCGCATGGTGGGCGATTGCATCGCTAAATCGTTTGCGCGTACTTCGGATTGCACGGCGCGCTATAGCGGGGAAGAGTTTGCCGCCGTATCGCTGGCGGCCAATCTCGAAGATTTGCGGCAGCACGCGCAAAAACTCTGCGAACAGGTGCGCGCGCTAAATATCCCGAACAGCGACTCGTCATATGGCGTGGTGACCATCAGCATCGGCGGTGTCCATCGCCTGCCCGATCGCGAAGCCACCGAGGTGGAACTCATCAAGCTGGCCGACCAGGCATTGCTTGCCGCCAAGCGTAGCGGGGGCAATCGCGCCAATATTGCGGGCTGATTTCATGGCATGAGCGCGGGTTCCGCCCCCTTGGGGAACAACACCCACATCTGCCCGGCCTGTTTCATGCGTCCCGCCTGAATGCCCGCCTGTTCGCCGAAGCCCCAGAAGAAATCGGCGCGCACCGCGCCCTTGATTGCGCCGCCGGTATCCTGTGCCAGCATCAGGCGATTCAGCGGCTCGGCAGTATTCGGGTAGGTGGTCGCGAGAAACACCGGCGCACCGAGCGGGATGGTGCGCGGATCGACCGCGATGCTGTAGGTTTCGGTTAGCGGCACACCCAGTGCGCCCAGCGGCGCGGACAGCCCGTTCGGCAATTCGCGAAAGAACACATAGCTGGGGTTTTGCGCCAGCAGTGCACCCAGTTTTTCCGGATAGCGTTTTGCCCAATCTTTGATGCCTTGCATCGACGCTTCTTCGAGTTTCAGTTCTCCCGTTTCGACCAGCTTCTTGCCGATGGAAATATACGGATGGCCGTTTTGCTCGGCGTAGCCGATTTTCACCAGGCTGCCGTCCGGCAATTCGACGCGCCCCGATCCCTGTATGTGCAGGAAAAATAATTCCACCGCGTCATCCGCCCAGAACAGCTCGCGCCCCTGCAGCGCGGCTTTGCCTGTCTCGATTTCGGCGCGGTTGTAATAAGGCACGACGCGTTTATCCTGCAAGCGTCCGCGCAAACGCATGCCTTTCAGTTGCGGGTAGGTGTCGCTCAGGTCGATGACCAGCAAATCGTCCGGCACGGCATACAGCGGATAACGGAAGCGCTCGGTCTGGACGCGGCTGCCAACCAGTTTGGGTTCGTAATAGCCAGTAATCAGCCCTTGCGACGAGCCATCGGGATTGAATACCTGGTAGGGCGTGAAGCCTTCCTCGAAAAAGGCGCGCAACGCGGCGTTGTCGGCTTGCACTAATTCCCCGCTGCGCGCACAAACCGCCTGCCAGCCCGGCTTGCCATTCAGCGCGCGACAACTTTGCAGAAAGGCCGCCCAGGCCGGCTGCAAATCTGTCGTCTGCCAGTCTGGCAGCATCTCCCATTTGCTGACTGCAAATGGTGCTGCGGGCAGCGTAATGGGTGGGACGACAGCAGGGGGAGGTAAAGCCGGAGGTTTCGGTGGGGCGGCACAGGCAGCGAGAAAAATCAGCGGCAGCAGCGCCGCTTTAAATTGCGTGCCGACGGGTAATCTAACGGGCATAGCGAGCATGGTGTTACTGGCAATGAAGCGTCGCGCAAGATTGTTCAGTGTTGCAACCCAAACCCCTCCCGGCCTCCCCTTGTCAGGGGAGGAGGTAGGCTCTCCCCCTGACAAGGGGGAGCTGGAGGGGGTTTGGTGTTTCAATTTGCATAGTTTCATGTAAGGAAGGGAACGGGAAATTACCGAAATACCCTTCATCCAAAGCGCGGCGCAGCATAAATGTTTTGTAGGAGCGGCTTTAGCCGCGATGCCTTTGAATTCGCGGCTAAAGCCGCTCCTACGGTCATGCACTTCAAGCGGGTGCATTGGTAATTTCTGCCTCTCTTAGTGCAAAACACGCGGTACGCTCAAGACGAATTGTGGAATTTCGACATCGAACTGCGCGCCGTCGTCGGCATGCATCCGGTAGCTGCCGCGCATCGTGCCGACTTGCGTGGATAGTACCGTGCCGCTGGTGTACTCAAAGCTCTGTTTCGGATGGAGCAAGGGTTGTTCGCCCACCACGCCCTGTCCGCGCACTTCCTGCACATGGTTGTCGGCATCGGTGATGATCCAGTGACGGCTGACCAGTTTGGCGGCGATGCTGCCGAGATTGGTGATGGTGATCGTGTAGGAGAACACGAAGCGATTACCCGCTTCGTCGGATTGATCCGGCAGGTAATTCACGCGCGTCTGTATGATGAAATTGTGGGGGGCATTTTTTTCCATGCGCGACATTTGAACTGATTTTTGTTTGTGTCGCAAGATGGAATATCGCAGTGGGTCAATACTCAAGCTGAAATATCGCTGCGGGGCTTGATCATTCACGCAACGGGTTGCTGAATAGCACCGGTAATTTCCGCGAGATTCCAGCGCGGTTTGACGTTGAAGCGGTAATCTTTATTGCATTGCTGCTGTGCCAGTCGAAGTGCGCCGGCGAAGGCGATCATCGCGCCGTTGTCGGTGCAGAATTCCAGATCGGGATAAAACACTTTACCGCCGCGCTTGCCGATGTCTTGGTTCAGGCGCTCGCGCAACAGGCTGTTTGCGCCCACCCCGCCCGCAACCACCAATTGGCTTAACCCAGTTTGCGCGAGTGCTGCGCGCGCCTTGTGCGCCAGCACGTCGATGATGGCTTCCTGAGTCGCGCAGGCGATGTCGGCGCGAGTCTGTTCATAGCTGTCGTTCTGCTTGACCAGGGTAAGCACGGCAGTCTTTAATCCGCTGAAGCTGAAATCCAGGTCGCCGCTGTGCAGCATCGGGCGTGGTAGTTTGAATTGTCCGCCGCGGCCAGAGGCGGCGAGTTTAGCCAGTGCGGGGCCGCCTGGATAGCCCAGGCCCAGCAGCTTCGCGCTCTTGTCGAAGGCTTCTCCGGCCGCGTCGTCCAATGTTTCGCCGAGCAGTGTGTATTGCCCCACGCCGTCCACGCGCATCAATTGCGTATGCCCGCCGGAAACCAGCAGAGCGACGAAGGGGAACTCGGGTGCGGGATCGGACAGCAGGGGAGAGAGTAAATGCCCTTCCAGATGATGGATGCCGATGGCGGGAAGATCGAGCGCGTAGGCCAGCGCATTCGCGATGCTGGCCCCGACCAACAGTGCGCCGCCCAGACCGGGACCTTGGGTGTAGGCAATTGCATCGATTTGGGCTAGAGATACATCGGCTTCATGCATGACTTGGCGCAGCAGCGGGATGACGCGCCGCACGTGATCGCGCGAAGCGAGTTCCGGGACGACACCGCCATATTCGCTGTGCATGGCGACCTGGGTGTGTAACGCGTGCGCCAGCAGCCCGCGCCCCATCTGATAGAGCGCGAGGCCGGTCTCGTCGCAGGACGATTCAATTCCGAGTGTAATGAGTGGCATTTCCGGTCTTTCGTGTAGTTCCGAATTGTAGTGAAAAATGAAGCCGCACAGCCATGCCGAAATTAATTTCAAAAATATTTCAGAAAAGTGTTGACGGGAAAATTTCCATCTCTATAATGCGCACCTCTTCGCTGCCACAGCAGCCCGATCTTTAAAAAACAAACGAACAACCGACGAGTGTAGGTGCTTGGTTTTTGGGGAAGTTTTGTCTATCTTAGGGTGGACGGAACGACTTTAAAAATATAGTAGCAACTTACGCGAAGTCGAAAAGAATCATGTCAATGATTCACTTTGAGTAAGACCAGGTTCTTAGATGAACCAAAACAGGTATTGAACTGAAGAGTTTGATCCTGGCTCAGATTGAAC
>JAUYJO010000196.1 GCA_030700315.1 Gallionella sp. | reverse complement strand
TGGCCGATGAACACGCCCATCGAAATCACCACATTGTCTTCGACGATCACGCCTTCCACGACTTCCGAGCGCGCGCCGATGAAGCAGTTGTCGCCGATGATGGTGGGGTTGGCCTGCACCGGTTCCAGCACTCCGCCGATGCCGACGCCGCCGCTCAAATGCACGTTCTTGCCGATCTGCGCGCACGAGCCGACCGTCGCCCAGGTGTCCACCATCGTGCCTTCATCGATATAGGCGCCGATGTTCACATAGGAGGGCATCAGCACCACGTTTTTGGCGATGAACGCACCCTTGCGCGCCGCAGCCGGCGGCACCACGCGGAAGCCGCCTTCGCGGAAATCGCGGCTGTTGTAGTCGGCGAATTTTGACGGCACCTTGTCGTAGTAGTTGGTGAAGCCGCCTTTGACGAAAGAATTGTCTTCCATCCGGAACGACAGCAGCACGGCCTTCTTCAGCCATTGGTGCGTCACCCACTGGCCGTCGATCTTCTCGGCGACGCGCAGCTTGCCCTGGTCGAGCTGGGTGATGACGGCATCGACCGCTTCCTTGAGCTGCGCGTCGGCATTGTGCGGAGTGATCCCCGCGCGGCGTTCGAAACCCTGCTCGATGATTTGCTGTAGTTGATCCATGATAATTCCTGATGGTTAAATTGTTCGTAGGGGCGTATGGCAATACGCCCTAACGTTATTACGGCAATGGCGAGGGCGTATTGCCATACGCCCCTACGAATTTCGCGATACGCCGCGCCGCCTCCACAGTCTCTTCCATGTTTGCAACCAGCGCCAGGCGCACAAAATTCTCGCCGGGATTAACCCCTTGGGCGGTGCGCGCCAGATAGCTGCCCGGCAGCACGGTCACATTATAGTCGCGATACAGGGCTTGCGCGAAGGCGGTGTCGGCAACCGGTGTGCGTATCCACAAGTAGAAGCCGGCATCGGGCTGCGCGACCGGCAGCACCGGTTCGAGTATCTCCAGCACCCTGGCGAATTTCTCGGCGTACAGGCGGCGGTTTTCCGCAACATGCGCCTCATCGTTCCACGCGGCGATGCTGGCGGCCTGGATCGCCGGGTTCATCGCCGAGCCGTGATAGGTGCGGTACAGCGCGAATTTAGCGATCGCCGCAGCATCGCCCGCGACGAAGCCGGAGCGCATCCCCGGCACGTTGGAGCGTTTCGACAGGCTGGAGAACACCACCAGGTTGCGGTAGTCGCAGCGCCCCAGTTGTTGCGCGGTCTGCAGCGCGCCGAGCGGCGGTGTGTCGAAATAAATCTCCGAATAGCATTCATCCGACGCGATCACGAAACCGTAGCGATCTGACATCTCGAACAGCGTCTGCCATTCTTCCAGTGGCATCACATGCCCGGTCGGGTTGCCCGGCGAACAGACGTAGACCAGTTGCGTGCGCTGCCAGACTGCTTCCGGCAGCTGCGTAAAATTCAGCGCGTAGTTGTCTTCTGGCAGGGTGTTGAGAAAATAGGGCGTGGCTCCGGCCAGCAACGCCGCGCCTTCATAAATCTGGTAGAACGGGTTGGGGCAGACCACCACCGGGCCATTCCTGCTGCGGTCGATCACCGTCTGCGCGAACGCGAACAGCGCCTCGCGGCTGCCGTTCACCGGCAAGACTTGGGTTTTTGGGTCCAGCAAAGCGGGTGTCCTCGCATCCGGCAGCGGAATGCCGTAGCGCGCCGCCAGCCAATTCGCGATGGCATCACGCAACGCGTCGCTTCCGGCCGTTGTGGGATAATTCGCCAGCCCGTCGAGGTTGGCGGTCAGCGCGTCCCTGATAAACTGCGGCGTGGCGTGTTTCGGTTCGCCGATGGACAGGCTGATAGCGCGATAGTCCTGGTTCGGCGTGACTTCGCGAAACAGCGCGGCGAGTTTCTGGAACGGGTAGGGTTGCAGTCGGTTTAAGTCGGGATTCATGTTTTTTAGCCACGGATTTACACAGATAGACACGGATAACTCTTTTCATCCGGTTGTTGTTTTATCCGTGTTCATCCGTGGCTGATAGGGTTTTCCAAATTCCACAGATTATAAAGGCGTAACGAGTGCCATCAAAACAAAATCTGCTGCCGGTTACCGGGGCATTAAGCGGCGCGCTGGTATGGGGGCTGATCTGGTATCCATACCGGGTGTTGCAGGATGCCGGCGTGTCTGGCGTGCTGGCGACGCTGCTCGCCTATCTGCTGGCGATGCTGTGCGGTATGTTCATGCTGCCGCGCATCCGGCGCGAGTGGCGGATGCCTGGCAGGAAAGGGATGGGCTGGTGGACGGTGGTGCTGGTGCTGAGTGCTGGCTGGTTGAATATCGGTTATGTGCTGGCGGTGCTGCATGGCGAGGTGGTGCGGGTGCTGCTGTTGTTCTTTCTTGCGCCGCTCTGGACGATACTGTTTTCCTACTGGCTGCTCGGCGAGCGGCTCAACCGCTATGGCTATCTTGTAATTGCGCTGTCCGTCAGCGGTGCGTTCATCATGCTGTGGGAGCCGCAGCTTGGCCTGCCGCTACCCAACAACCTTGCCGAATGGCTCGGCCTGTCGGCGGGCATGGCTTTCGCGCTGTCCAATGTGGTGTCGCGGCGCGCCGCGCATCTGAGCGTGGAGGCCAAGTCGTGCAGCGTCTGGCTGGGCTCGGTCTTGCTGGCTGCACCCTTGTTGCTGTGGCAGGGCAACTTGCCGGATCAACTGCTGGCGATCGATGCGCAAGCCTGGTTGCTGCTTGCGCTGCTCGGTGTCGTGCTGTGCGCCACCACTTACGTTGTGCATTATGTCATCGCCATCCTGCCGGCCAACCGCGCCATCATGCTGTTCCTGTTTGAACTGGTGGTCGCCGCAGTCGCGTCGTATTTTCTCGCCGATGAAGCGATGCAACTGCGCGACTGGCTGGGTGCGCTGCTGATTGTTTCGGCGAGTTTGTTGTCGGGGAAGCTGCATGCAGAATCAAAATAGGATGCGCTCCATGCACCAATGATGGTTCGAGGCGCCCCGCGCGGGCTTGATTGTTTTGAGCGTATGATCCGGTAACAGCAAAGGAGTGGTGATGAATTGGGTTGATCTGGTAGGTTATCTGGCGGCTGTGTTGATGTTTTCGACTTTCTATATGAAGAAAATGATTCCGCTGAGGGCAGTTGGCATCTCGTCAAATTTCGTTTTCATAATCTACACCGTCTGTTCGTACCTGTTTTTACAGCGGGGCATCTGGCCGCTTTTTATTCTGCATGTCGCACTTCTCCCGCTGAATATTATCCGCATGAGACAAATGATCGCGCTCGTCAATAAAGTGCATGAATCTTCAACGGGCCATTTCGCAATAGATTTTTTAACGCCTTACATGGAAAAAGAATATTTTAAACAAGGAGACTGCCTGTTTAAAAAGGGGGATGAATCGCTCAGGATGTACTATGTGCAGAGTGGGATTTTACGGCTGGAGGAGCTGGGGATTGTTTTCGACAAGGGCGAACTGATCGGTGAGATGGGGCTTTTTTCTTCGAATCATAAGAGAAGCGCCACGGTAGTGTGCGACACCGATGTGGAATTGCTTGCCATCTCTAAAAGCAATGTAATGCAGCTCTATTACCAAAATCCAAAATTTGGCTTTTATCTCGTTCAGTTGGTCACGGATCGCCTTCTGGAAAAAAGACGTTATTGAGGCCGTCCAGCCTTGCTTAAGCTGTGAGCATAATTGCCGGGTGCAATCACCCGGCGCTCTCCACCTTCTTCTCGCGCATGTGGAGCAACAGCTCCTGTTTGATCTCACGCAGCTTGCTCTTGATGATCGCCTCATTTTTGCTGCCGATGCGCATCAGGATACGCTGGCCGATGGAACGCTCCTCGAGGCCGGGGTCGGCAAACAGGTAAAACACGTTGGGGCGAACCAGTTTGACCGGCTCCTTGATGTCCGGTGCGGCCAGCAGGTTGTCGATGGT
>JAUYJO010000194.1 GCA_030700315.1 Gallionella sp. | reverse complement strand
AGGGTATTGAAAAATCAATGGGTTGTAGGTCGGGTTTTAACCCGACATGTCGGGCTGAAGCCCGACCTACGCCCCAATGGATTATCTGGGTTAAATGAACAGACATTTTCTCCCGGCACTGCAATCGTTACCACTGCAACTTGAACAAACTACTAAAGCAACCCGCATGAAAACCCTCGCCGTCTTTGAGCCCGCGATGACTTTCTTCGATCCGACGCTCGTCCAGTTTGCTGCCGACCTGAAATGGCTCGAAAAATATGGCGTCAATATCTCACGCCACAACTTTGGCAAGGAGCCGGTGGCATTCACTGACAACCCGACAGTGGCCAGAGAAATGGAAGCCGGGATGAACCGGCTGCCCATGATCGTGGTAGATGATCAAGTTGTCTTTACCGGCAAGTACCCCTCTCGCGAGCAACTGGCAAAGGCGCTCGGCATTGAAGCGCCGCCCGATGAGCTCTCACCCGCCAATGCAGTGGCATGCCCCTGCACGCCATAGACTTGATCAGTCCTGGCATGCGCCTCTCACACCTGCGCCAGCGTCTAAGCGGCCTCGGTTGCAAGCCCTGCCACGAAGACCGCCTGCTGCGAGGCTGGAGCCAAACCTGCTCGTATGATAAAAAGCACAGCCCCGCAAAAACGTTCTTTCCGCTTGCGCTGCGCAATGAGTTGCCCGCCATCGAAGCGGAGTTGCATGGGCTGGCACGCCTGCACGGTGAATATCCCGCCGATAAGGATGTCGCACGGCTGTTGGTGGAACTGGCCGACGGCCAGATGGTGGAGAGCGTGCTGCTGCCGCGCGGCGGCCTGTGCGTTTCGACGCAGGTGGGTTGTGCCGTGGGGTGCGTGTTCTGCATGAGCGGCCGCGCCGGTTTGCTGCGCCAACTCGGCAGCGCCGAGATCGTCGCGCAGGTGGCGCTCGCGCGCCGTCGCCGCGCGGTAAGCAAGGTGGTGTTCATGGGCATGGGCGAACCGGCGCACAATCTCGACAACGTGCTCGAAGCGATCCAGCTGCTTGGCACACAGGGCAACATCGGGCATAAGAATCTGGTGCTTTCCACGGTGGGGGATTTAAGGGTGTTTGAGCGTTTATCTCAGGATAAGATCAAACCGGCGCTTGCCATTTCGCTGCACACCACCGATGCGGCATTGCGCGCCAAGCTGCTGCCTCGTGCGCCGCAGATCGCTATCGAAGAGTTGGTGGAGCGCGCCGAGGTGTATGCGCGCGCCACCTCCTATCCGGTGCAATATCAATGGACGTTGCTCGAGGGCGTCAACGACAGCGATGCCGAGCTGGAGCGGATCGCCCAGCTCCTCGCCGGGAAATACGCCGTGATGAACTTCATCCCCTTCAACGCAGTGGACGGGCTCGACTATCGCCGCCCCTCAGCCGAACGGATTGCGTTGATGGCAAACACGCTTAATCGGCAAGGCATCTACGCCAGGGTGCGCGATTCGGCAGGGCAGGAGATCGAAGGCGCATGCGGGCAGTTGCGGGCACGGATGGTGAAAGCAGAATGATCGTCATGGCGCGCCGCAACCACTACAGCGTCTATGTCATCGAGCTGTCGAAAGACGTGCTGCATGAAGGCAAATTCAGGAAGTGTAACCCTGGCTACATCCCCGGCAAGCCCTGCGTGTATGTCGGCATGACCGGGCTGGATCCCGACTTGCGCTTCGATAAGCACAAGGCGGGCATTCAATCCAATCGTTACGTCAAAGAATACGGCTTGCGTTTGTGGCCGGATCTCTATGAGGCATTCAACCCGATGTCGTATGACGATGCACGCGACAAGGAAGTCGAAGTGGGGATCGATTTGCGCGAGGCGGGATTTGGCGTTTGGCAGGCTTAAGGACTGCCCTCAAGACAAATATCAGGTGCGCTCTTCTTATAAAAATCGGCCTCACGCTGTAGCTCATTCATGTGCCGACAACACCATTGAGGATTGGTCGTGTGCGATGACCGCATGGCTCGGATCATTACTTCGCGTAAAATCCAAAAAGCCGATTTCGCCAGGCGGCCGGAAATTACATGAAACCGGACGGAAATATTGCCGGCTACAGCCCAGACTTTCTGGTGAACACCACTGCTAAAAAATTAGCATCGCCTAAAGCAAAGGACAGGCCGCTCTTGACGTACCGCTGAAAATGGAATGGCTGCGGCAAGGGTGCGATGGCATCAACCGGGTGCAGCCGGATGTAAAATGCGACTTTGTGTGTTTGGATCAAACGGGCTTTGAAAAATATCAACCCGCCGACTTCCGCGAATTGACTAATATTTTTATGGGACACCATGTTCAGCTTTCTGAAAAAAACAGTACCTGACGCACCGTCAGAAAAATCCGGCACCGGCTGGATCGCGCGCCTGAAATCCGGCCTGGCGCGCACCGGCAGCCAGTTGACTGGCCTGTTCAGCCGCGGCGGCAAGATCGACGACGACCTCTACGAAGAACTGGAAACCATACTGATCACCGCCGATGTCGGCATGGACGCGGCCCATGCGCTGCTCGCCGACCTGCGCCGCTACGTCAAGGAGCATCACCTGAGCGAAGCGGCGCAACTCAAGGAAGCACTCGGGCATTGCCTGCTCAAGCTGCTCAAGCCGCTGGCGCAACCGCTACGAGCCGACGTGCACAAACCGTTCGTCATCATGCTGTGCGGGGTGAACGGCGCGGGCAAAACCACCTCGATCGGCAAGCTGGCAAAATACCTGCAAGGCCAGGGGCTGTCGGTGCTGCTCGCGGCCGGCGACACTTTCCGCGCCGCCGCACGCGAACAACTGGCGGAATGGGGTGCGCGCAACAACGTAACAGTCATCGCGCAACAGGGCGGCGATGCCGCCGCCGTGATCTACGACGCCATTCAATCCGCGCAGGCGCGCAAGATCGACGTGGTGCTGGCCGACACCGCCGGACGGCTGGCCACGCAGGCGCATCTGATGGAAGAAATCAAAAAGGTCAAGCGCGTGATTGCCAAGGCGATGCCGGCAACGCCTGATTCTCCCGCAGCGCCGCACGAGGTGCTGCTGGTGCTGGACGCCAACACCGGGCAGAACGCGCTTTCCCAAGTCAAGGCCTTCGATCAGGCACTGGGCGTGACCGGGCTGGTACTGACCAAGCTGGACGGCACCGCCAAGGGCGGCGTGATTGCCGCAATTGCCCATTCCCATCATCACCGCGCGCACCCGATCCCGGTGCGCTTCATCGGCGTGGGCGAAGGGCTGGACGACTTGCGCCCGTTTGTCGCGGAGGATTTTGTCGCGGCATTGCTGGGGCTGGACGAATGATTTTATTTAACCAGTGCTTAGGTCGGGCTTCAGCACGGCTTGTCGGGTTAATACCCGACCTGCGATCCATTGGTTTACTCTACTTTTTAGAATGATCTCCTTCAACCAAGTCCACAAACGCTATCCCGGCGGTTACGAGGCGCTGAAAAACGTTTCGTTTGACATCGCCGAAGGTGAGAGAGTGTTCCTCGCCGGGCACTCCGGCGCGGGCAAGAGCACGCTGCTCAAGCTTGTCGCCGCTATCGAGCGCCCCAATTCCGGCAGCGTGCTGGTGAATAACCAGAACGTCGGCGCGCTCAAAGGCGGCGCATTGCCCTATCTGCGCCGCAATATCGGCATCATTTTCCAGGATCACAAGCTGCTGTTTGACCGCAGCGTGTTCGACAACGTGCTGCTGCCGCTGCAAATCTGCGGTTTCGATCACCGCGAAAGCGGCAAGCGGGTGCGTGCCGCGCTGGACAAAGTCGGCCTGCTCAGGCGCGAAAAATCGCACCCCATCGCGCTGTCCGGCGGCGAGCAACAGCGCCTGTGCATCGCGCGCGCCATCGTCAACCGCCCGGCTATCCTGCTGGCCGACGAACCGACAGGCAACCTGGATGCGGCCTACGCGCGGGAGATCATGGCAATCTTCAATTCTTTTCATCAGGTCGGCGTGACCTTGCTGATCTCCACCCATGACGAGAGCGTGCTGCAGGACAGCGGCGTGCGCCGGCTCACGCTGAAAGAAGGCGTGCTGCTATGACGCGTGCCTTTGCACAACACTTTGGTGTGCTGCGCGCCGTGCTGCGCCGCATGTTCGCCTCGAAACTGGCGGGATTTCTCAATATTCTGGTCATCGGCATCGCGCTCAGCCTGCCAGCCGGCATGTACCTGCTGCTGCAAAATGCGCAGGGGCTGGTCGCGCAATTTTCCGGAACGCCGCAAGTCAGCCTGTTTTTGGCAATGAATACCAAGGCGGAGGAGGTTGAGCGGCTGCGCAAACAACTCGCGCAACATCCTGCCATCGCCGGCGCCGAATTCGTCACCCGCGCGCAGGCACTGGAGCAGCTCAAACAAAGCACCGGGCTAGCCGACCTGATTGGCGGCCTGGAGAAAAACCCGTTGCCGGACGCCTTCGTCATTCATCCCAAACCGGGCGACGCGCAGGCGCTGGCCGGATTGCGCGATGAATTGGCGAAGCTGCCCGGCGTGGAGCTGGCGCAGCTCGATTCGGATTGGGCCTACAAGCTCGAAGCGCTGCTCAAATTCGGTCGCCTCGCGGTGCTGATCCTCGCCAGCCTGCTCAGCCTCGCGCTGATTGCCGTGACTTTCAACACCATCCGTCTGCAAATTCTCACGCAGCGCGACGAAATCGAAGTCTCCAAGCTGATCGGCGCAACCGACGGTTTCATCCGCCGCCCGTTCCTGTATTTCGGCGCGATGCAGGGGCTCTTCGGCGGCATCATGGCCTGGTTGATTGTCACCGTTAGTTTGCTGCTGCTCAATCTGCCGCTGCATGAGCTGTCGCAACTCTACGCCAGCCAGTTTATGTTGCACCCGCTGTCGCCTGGCGACAGCCTGTCGCTGCTGCTGTTCTCGGTTTATCTCGGCTGGCTCGGGGCATGGCTATCGGTGGTGCGGCACTTGTCGCAGATCGAACCGCGCTGAAGCCCGACTTTGAGATTTTCGAGGCGCAATTTTCACAGACTCCTTGTAATTCCATTTTTCCTTCAATAGGAAAATAATTCGCAGGCCGCCTGCTGCGCGGCAAGCGCATCGCAAGGTTGTGTCAGAATGGCGGCGTGCTCCTTTACCCTGTTCACTTTTCCGCATCGCCACCCTCCCCTCCAAGTTCTATTTTGTTCCGGTGCAGCGCCGCCTTGGCCAGCAGGTGAGCAGACACCGGCGCGGTGATGAACAGGAACAGCATCACCGCGATCTCGTGCAGGCTGAAACCCTCCTGGGTGGCGGTGAAATACGCGGCGGAGGCCAGCACCATCGCGCCCACGCCCAGCGTGGTCGCCTTGGTCGGGCCGTGCAGCCGGGTGAAGAAATCCGGCAGGCGCGCCAGTCCCACCGAGCCGAGCAGCGCGAACGCCGCGCCGAGCAGAATCAATAGTGCGACGACGAATTCGACTAGTGGGCTCATTCGATGATGTCTCCGCGTAAAAGATATTTGCACAGCGCCACGGTGGCGACGAAGCCCATCGCGGCGAGGATCAGCGCCGCCTCGAAATATGCGCTGCTGGCGGCGCGGATGCCGAACAGCACCAGCAGCGCGATCGCGTTGATGTTGAGCGTGTCAAGCGCGAGGATGCGGTCGGTGATGTCGGGGCCGCGCAGCAGCCGCCACAGGTTGAGCAGCATGGCCAGCCCGATCAGCACGAAGCCGGTTTCGATGGCGAAGTTCAGCATGCGAATATCTCCCGGATCGGCGCTTCGTAGCGCCGCTTGATGTCGCGCACCAGCGCCTCGGGGTCGGGCGCGTCGAGCGCGTGCAGCTTCAGCACCCAGCGTTCGCGGTCCACATCGATGGACACCGTGCCCGGCGTCAGCGACACGATGCTGCCCAGCACCGTCGCGGCGAACGGATCGCGCAGGTCGAGCGGCACTTCGACGAAGACCGGATGCAGTTTCGCCACCGGCCCGACCACGCGGCGCGCCACCGCCCAGTTGGCGACCAGCATATCCCACGCCACCCGCGCCGCGAACCCGAACACCAGTCCGGGCCGCGCGATGCGCCGCGCATCCGGCCAGAACGGCGACACGACGAAGGGCAGCGCCAGCGCGAGCAACGCGCCGAGCAGCAGCGTGCCAAAAGATGCCGCATTGGTCAGCGCCGCCCACAACAGAAAGAGTGCTGCCGACAGGCCGGGGCGCGGGATCAGGCGGCGCATCATGTTGCAAACCCTCCTATCGCAAAAAGATTACCTTCAATAATATGTAGGTCGGGTTTTAACCCGACACGTCGGGCTGAAGCCCGACCTACGACAGCCAATTCCATTGGCTTCATGGCCGGGTCTCCCGTTGGATGTCTGCGCGCGCCGCGCCGAGCACGGCGGCGATGTAGGCCTGCGGGTCGTGCAACTGGGCGGCGGCGCGCGCCGCGTAATCCGAGACCGGGCGCGCGAACAGCGCGAGCAGCACGGCGGGCGCGACCAGCAGCGCGATGGCGGTGGCGCGCCGCCAGTTCAGGGCAGGCGCGGCGGCGGGCGGCAGGTCGGGTTTTCTCGCCCAGAACAGGCGGGCGCCGCCGCGCGCCAGCGCCAGCATCGTCAGCAGGCCGGCGAGCAGCAGCACCAGCCAGATCGCCGCCGCCAGATCGCTGTCGCGCAACGCGGAGAGCAGCATCAGCTTGCCGAGAAAACCCGCGAACGG
The DNA here is from genome assembly GCA_030700315.1 of Gallionella sp. GTDB lineage: Bacteria > Pseudomonadota > Gammaproteobacteria > Burkholderiales > Gallionellaceae > Gallionella. Next base: position 5,308 of record JAUYJO010000194.1, on the reverse strand, counting down.
CGGCATCCCGGCGGCGCTGGCAGCGGCCAGCAGAAAGGCCAGCGCCAGCGCGGGCGCGTGGAACGCGGGGCCGCCGTGCAGGGTGTCGGCCAGCGCGCCACGCCGTGCGCCGACCGCTTCCGCCAGCAGGAACAGCGTGGCGGCGACGAAGGTGGATTGCAGCAGATAATACAGCACGGCGGCGCTTACCAGCGCCTGCGGGAAGGCGGGTGCGAGCAGCAAGGTGCCCGCCGAGCCCAGCACCAGCCACGCGGCGAGGTCGCGCAGGCGCGGCGCGGCGAGCGCGCCCGCCGCCGCGAACAGCACCGTCGCCAGCGCCAGCGGCGCGAGCCAGCCGTCGAGCAAATCCGCCGTCGCTCCAGCAGGCGCGAAGGCGATGGCCTGCACGCGCAGGATGCTCACGATGCCGACCTTGGTCATGATGACGAACAGCGCCGCGACCGGCGCACCGGCGGCGGCATAGGCGCGCGGCAGCCAGAACGACAGCGGCAAGAGTGCGGCCTTGAGCGCGAACACCGCGACCAGCAGCGCGCAGGCAAGGCGCGCCAGCGCGCTGTCGATTTCCGGCGCTTGCAATCGCTGCGCGACGTCGGCCAGATTGAGCGTGCCCAGCGTGCCATACAGCAGGCCCAGCGCGATCAGGAACAGCGCCGACCCGGCCAGATTCAGCGCCACATAAGCCAGCCCGGCGCGGGTGCGCGCCATGCCGCCGCCGTGCGCGAGCAGCACATAGGAGGCGAGCAGCATCACCTCGAAGAACACGAACAGGTTGAACAGGTCGCCGGTGAGGAACGCGCCCTGCAAGCCGAACACCTGCAACTGGAACAGCGGGTGAAAATGCCGCCCGCGCTCGTCGAACCCGGCGCTGGCATACAGCAACGCCGCACCGGACAGCAGCGCGGTGAGCAGCGCCATCATGGCGGCGAGACGATCAACAGCGAGCACGATGCCGAACGGCGCGACCCAGTCGCCCAATGCATACACCAGCACCGCGCCCGCATCCGCCAGTTGCAGCAGCCACGCAGCGGCGAGCACGCCGAGCAGCGCGCCGATAAGGCCGATGGCGCGCTGCGCGGAGATGCCAAAACCCTTCGCCGCCAGTTGCAGCAAGGCGGCGGCAAACGGGATCAGGATCGGCAGGATGGCGGCGTGCTGGGTCATGCGGGTGGCCGCTCCTGTAGGTCGGACTTCAGTCCGACGCGCATGTGTCCCTCACAACCTGTTTGTCGGGGTGAAACCCGACCTACATGTTCTGTACTTTTCACAGTTTTTCCTTCGCATCCACATGGTCGTCGCCGGACTCGCTCAGCGCGCGCAGCGCCAGCATCACCAGATACGCGGTCATGCCGAAGCCGATGACAATGGCGGTGAGCACCAGCGCCTGCGGCAGCGGGTCGGCGTAGCTCGCGCCGTCGCGGATCAGCGGCGGCGCATCCATTTGCAAGCGCCCGCTGGCGAACAGGAACAGGTTTACCGCGTAGGACAACAGCGTCAGCCCCAGCACCAGCGAGAAGGTGCGCGCGCGCAGCATCAGAAAAATTCCGCAGGCGGTGAGGATGCCGATGGCGATAGAGACAATGGCTTCCATTAGAAAGTATTGTGGGGACTGTACATGCAACAGCTTTGCAAGCAGCAATCACCCATCCACCATTGGGCAGTCAAATTGATTTTCATTGCGATTCCACTAAGGGATGCAGAAATTGTAAAAGTACCTTTTATGAGTCCGGGTGGGTTTCGTAGGTCGGGATTCATCCCGACAGAGCGCCGCATAACCCAACCCCGTCGGGATGAATCCCGACCTACATCATCGTGAGGTTCATGGCCAAACGGTACATTTGTGATTTCTGTCTCCCTAATCGATCGCGACACAAGCGATGCCGCTTCTGCGGCCTCCTTACACCGCTGTCCACAAAGCCGACAGCAACTCCGCCTGAGCCAAAACCGTCTTGGTCGCTTCATCCTGCAAATCCGGCGGGTAGCCGTATTTCTTGAGGATGCGCTTCACCATCACCTTGATTCTGGCGCGCGCTTTCTCGTGCTGCCCAGTCGAAGGTCACGCTCTTGCGCACCTGGGTTACCAGTTCGGCGGCAATCACTTTCAGCTCGTCGCCGCCCATCGCCTGCACTGCGCTTTCGTTCGCGGCAAGCGCATCGTAGAAAGCGATCTCGTCTTCGTTCAGCCCCAGGTTTTCGCCGCGCTTGGTTGCGGCATCCATCTCCTTGGCCAGTTTGATCAGCTCTTCGATAACCTCCTGCGTGGCAATGGCGCGGTTGTGATAGGCGTTGAGCGTGCTCTTGAGCATTTCGGAAAATGCGCGGCTCTGCACTAGATTGCGCAAAGCGCGCCTCTTGATTTCATCCTTGAGCAACTTCGCCAGCAACTCGGCTGCCACATTTTTGTGCTTGAGCCCGCGCACTTCGGCCAAGAATTGATCCGAGAGAATGCTGAGGTCCGGCTTCTTCAAGCCTGCAGCGGTAAACACATCGATGATGCCCTCTTCCGCCATGATCGCCTTTGAGACAAGTTGCCGGACTGCGGCGTCAATCTCCTCCGGCGGACGTTGCGTGCCGGACGACTTGACGAGCTGTGCCTTGATCGCATGAAAGAAGGCAATGTCGTCGCGCAATTCGATGGCCTCATCCGTTGCCGCGCAGAGCGCAAACACGCGGGAGAGGTCGGTCGCCACCTGCACAAATCGTTGCTTGCCGTCCTCTTGCAGCAAAACATGTTCCTGCCCTGCGGGAATCAAACCAAGGCGTTCGGCTGACGTGCCGGTCGTCCACTTATCCCAGTTAAAGCCATGCATGATGGCGCAAGCGACCTCGTGTTTTTCCTGCATCATCGCAATCGCCCGCGCGGTATCGATGCTCGGGCTGCCCTGGCCGCCGCTCTCGGTGTAAACGGAAAGCGCGTGCTTCAACTGATCGGCAAGCCCAAGATAGTCCACCACCAGCCCGCCGGGTTTGTCGCGGAACACGCGTTTCACGCGCGCGATAGCCTGCATCAGGCCGTGGCCGCGCATCGACTTGCGGCATACATCGTGTGCAGGCACGGCGCGTCGAAGCCGGTCAGCCACATATCGCGCACAATCACGATGCGGAGCGGGTCTTTGCTGTCCTTGAAATGCGTAGCGAGATCGCGGCGACGCTGCTTGTTGCGGATGTGCGGCTGCCAGTCCGGGCCATCGTCGGCGCTGCCGGTCATCACGATCTTGGCGACACAGGCCTGTTTCTTTTCAACCTCGATGTCGTCTGCCTTTGCACAAGATTCGCGCAGCGCCTCGTTTGCTCCCTCGCCCGCAGCGCGGGAGAGGGTTGGGGAGAGGGGGCGTTCATGGCAACCGTCATGACCGTTGGCGCTCGCCCATTCTGGCCGCAGCTTGATAATGGCGTTGTAAAGGTCAACGCAAATACGGCGGCTCATGCACACCACCATGACCTTGCCATCCATCGCTTCGAGACGGCGCTCGTAATGCTGCACCAGGTCTGCGGCCACCAGCGCAATGCGTTTCGGGTCGCCCACCAAGGCTTCCAGCGCCGCCCACTTGGTTTTCAGCTTCTGCTTCTTGGCATCTTCTTCGCCCTCGTTGATTTCGTCGAACTCTTCGTCGATCTCCGGCAGCGCGGCCTGATTCAACGCCAACTTGGAAATGCGGCTCTCGTAATAAATTGGCACCGTCGCCTTGTCAGCCACGGCGCGCTGGATGTCATAGATGCTGATGTAGGGGACTTGGCCGGTTAATTGGAGTCTGGCCCCTATTATTTGCTCTATTATTTGCTCGCTTGACACAGGTCGGCTAATGGGTGGCCCCTTTGGTTCTGTCTTTGGTTCTGAAATTAACGGGAAGCCAGACATGCTGCTAGGGGAATGTCAGACGAGCGTGAACGAAACATTCACGGAATCGACCACCACTTCGGGGCGCAAGGGCTTTCTGCCCTTGCGCGTATCGCCTTCCACCAGACGCACCACCCCATATTGCTCGAGCTTTTTGAGCGTCCGGGAAAGATTCGAGGCTTTCCGTTGCGTCAGCTTTTCAAGCTCCGCAATGGATTGTGGATGTTCCTCGGCAATCACCTTCAGCAAGTGGCGATTCTCCTCGGAAAACACATTCGCCGCCGCCTTCAGCGACGTAAACCAGAGCTTCGGCGCATTCGGCTCGGCCTTGATTTTTCCGCTGGCTACCGCCAGCGTCCAGCGCTTCATTTCCTCGTATGGGGCAATCCCGATATTCAACTTAATCATCATTCGACTCCTTCAACACCCGATCCACTTCCCGCCAAAAATCCGCCAGCAGCTTTTCCGGCGACTCGAACGCATAGCGCCGACCCAGATCGGCTGGCGAGCGATGCCAGTGATCGAACTGCCCTTGCCTGCCAACGCGGTGCGCATTGTCGAAACCCAGCACGCGCCCCCGCGCCGATCATGCAAGGTGAGCGAATAGTTCACCCCGTGCGGAACAGCATCGGTCTTCTGCACCTCCCGGGCGACAAACTTCACCCAGAAACCAAGCCGCTCGTCGATGACCATGGTCACGCCATCGAGGTTCAGCAAACAATCCCATACCGTTTCAGCAATCATGACTTATCACCTGGGTGATAAGTATATAGACGCCAACCGCCCTCTGGCAAGCAAAAGCAAACTGCATAAGTCGGCGGCGCAATGGCGCGGGAAGCCGTAAACGGCAAAACCCCCGCAGCCTTGTGGGCGACGGTGGTTTCGGTTTGTTACGCCCTCGGTAAGTTGAGGGTCAGGGGACTTGACAAAAATTAACCGTGGTCTGGCCCCTATGATTTCCGATGAGGTAGGTCGGGATTCATCCCGACGGGGTTGGGTTATGCGGCGCTCTGTCGGGATGAATCCCGACCTACGAAACCCGCCCCCGGCTCATAAAAGGTACTTTTACAATTTCTGCATCCCTTACGCTTTGCCCCGACAGTGGGGGTTGGGGGAGTGACGCTTGAAAATCAAAAAAATGGCACTACAGCAAGAGAAATGGCACTACATAAAATTTATGCAAAGTTCAGGCTAGATATAGTGGACCCTGTTTTCAAGACAGCAGTTTAAGATGTGCGCTGTCATAAAGGAAGAAAAGAAATGAGCGAAGCGAAGAAGCGTAAAACCCACACCCCGGAGTTCAAGGCGAAGGTAGGTTTGGAGGCGTTGCGGGGTGTGAAATCGGTCAACGATATTGGTCAGGAATACGGGGTACATCCCGTGCAGGTTGGCCTGTGGAAAAAGGAAATCCAGGCGCAGGCCAAAACGCTGTTTGAAGGCAAGCGGGGGCCGAAGCCGACAGCCGCACACCGC
>JAUYJO010000180.1 GCA_030700315.1 Gallionella sp. | reverse complement strand
AAGACGGCAGGATTACCAGAGAGAAGGCACAGGAGCTTGTCGAATGCCTCTGGATTAAAATGAACGGTCTCATCTGGTTCCACGATGCCATGACGGCATCCAGCTCCGCCGGCTATGTGCCCTTTAACAACACGATCGTCGGGGGCGTTGACCGATACGGCAACGATGCCACTAATGAATTAGCTTACTTGTGTATAGATGCCATGATGGAGACGAGGACCGTTCAGCCAAACCTGTCAGTGATGCTTCACCCCAAGTCGCCAGAAGAGCTAAGACTGAAGGTCGCCGACCTGGTGGCGCTGGGGCTGGGGCATCCCTCTATATATAATCTACGGACATCTGTATTGTCGTGCATGACCCTGGGGTATAGTCTTAGCGAGTCCATGAATTGCTACATCAAGGGTTGCAACGAACCAGCAGCTACCGGGGGTATGCAGTATGGGTTTGCTGCCGGCGGCTGGTGCAACTTGGGGATGGCTACAGAGTTCGTTTTTACCCGTGGGATCAAGACATTGAAGGGCCAAAAAGGCTCCGGCAAAAGGATAGGGGTTGACACCGGAGACCCGAAGAGTTTCCAGACATTTGAATCATTTTATGAAGCAGTTAAAAAGCAAATAGAATACCAGATAAAGACCGCTCATATTGCAGAGAATTATGTGTTACAGGCATCTCAACAGGATTTCGCCTTGCTCTTCGAAAGCATGTTGACCAAAGATTGCCTCGAGCGTGGCAAGGATGTCCTGGATGGCGGCGCCCGGGTTTACGTTGGGCCGGGGATAGAATTCGTGGGTATTGCCGATGTGGCCGATTCGCTGGCCGCCGTGAAGAAGCTGGTATATGAAGAAAAAAGAGTTAGCATGGAAGATCTGTGCCGGGCGCTTGAGGCTAATTTTGAGGGTTATGAAGGGCTGCGGCAACTGCTTCTAACGCACTCGCCTAAATACGGTAATGACGTAGACTATGTTGATGAACTGGCAGTTGAAATACTCGATTACGGGGCTAACCTGGTTTGGTCGCTACGTTCGATTTACGGCAACAAAAACACCCCTGTAAATGCACCGGCCAGCGCGAATGTACCGTTCGGTTTTCCTGTCGGGGCATTGCCCAGCGGCAGGAAGGCGTTGGAG
>JAUYJO010000177.1 GCA_030700315.1 Gallionella sp. | reverse complement strand
TCAGTTGGCGGCCAGCGTGGCGCATGAATTGAACAATCCACTGACGGGCATAGTCACCTATTCTCATTTGATGCTGGAGAAGATTCCCTGTGACGATCCCACAAGAATCTCAGTGGAAAAAATTGCCGGGCAGGCCGATCGTTGCAAGGACATTATTCGCGGTTTGCTGGATTTTTCACGCCAGAGGAAGCCGGAGAAAACCCTGAGCAATATCAACTCCATCCTGCGAGGCTGTATCTCTCTTGTGGAAAATCAGGCCGCCTTCCACAACATCCAGATCGTTGAAAACTACCAGGATAATCTGCCTTTGATTGTGATTGACCCTTCACAGATCGAACGAGTCTTCATGAACTTGATCATCAACGCCGCCGAAGCGATGAATGGCGGCGGAAAACTGACCCTGGCAACCCGCCTGAATTCTGATGACGGGGTTGTTGAAGTGGAATTCACCGACACAGGTCACGGCATCAGTGAAGAGAACATGAATAAGTTATTCGAGCCCTTCTTCACTACAAAGGATATCGCCCATGGAACGGGGTTGGGGCTGGCGATCAGTTATGGAATTATAAAAAGCCATCAGGGCGCCATTTCTGTTGAAAGCGAGGTTGGCAAAGGAACTACATTTGTTGTGCGATTGCCGTTGAGCGAGATGATAGAGGATATCGAGAATGAACCAGAGATCGAAATTGCTCATCATTGATGATGAAGAAATAGTCCTGGATTCCTGCACCCAGATTCTGGCGGGTGATGACATTCAAATCGTCACCGCCTCGAACGGGACCTTGGGCTTGCAACTGATCAAAGAGATTATGCCGGACCTTGTCTTTGTTGACCTGAAAATGCCGGGCATTTCCGGGCTTGAAGTGCTTGAAGGAATCCATGATTTTGATCCCAACATGGTGGCCATTGTGATTACCGGCTATGCCACCGTCACTTCAGCGGTCGAGGCCATGAAGAAGGGCGCCTATGATTTCCTCCCGAAGCCTTTCACGCCGGACGAACTGCGCTTGATT
>JAUYJO010000161.1 GCA_030700315.1 Gallionella sp. | reverse complement strand
ATACCGCGTCCGTTGCGGGTGCATCCTTATCCGCCGGAGCGTTTCGCGTTATGACCCGAGGCAAGAGCCTTGTGCGGTAATTCCGCTCGCAGGGATCTGTGCGGGGGGTGTTGGGTAACCAGCATCCCTACCGCGACCATTGGGGCGTAGGTCGGGCTTCAGCCCGACATGTCGGGTTAAAACCCGACCTACAACCCAATGATTTTGCAATGCCTCAAGAGCTAATGGATTATCTGGGTTTAATGGCCATAGGAATGCAGGCCATCAGAAAAACGTTGCAACAATCGGGTAGGTTACGGCGACAAATATCGCTACTATCAGCACATAGATGAGGTGGTAAGCCTCAAAGTGATAACCGTCATCGGTAAGCTCTAAACAGTGCTTTTCGCAAAGGCAGAGGCTGACCGGTTGCCGTGGATGTGCACCAACGTGTCCGGGAGCTTTGCAGACATCACAAGGGCCGCATGATGTGCGCGGGGATTCTTGAGGGTGATCACGATTCCAGTCTTTACAGTAGCCGCACTCAAATTGCATCTGTGGCACTCCTTTCAAAAACGGCTACCCTTTGTTCAAGTTCATCGATCTGTTATTTCATTACTTTTCTTGCACTGGCCCTGCTTCTCGAACCAGTAGACCATGTTTCCTACGACCACGATGCTTCCTGAAATTATTGCGCTGGTAGCTGCTGTCGCGGCGGCTGCGGCAAGTATGGCAACGCAATCATTATGGCCACAGTGAGCGATAGCAGCAATTTGTACCGGCTGAAGTTCCATATGCTTCGATGTAATCCGGCAGTCCACGTCGTACACTTCTTTCGTTTTTGGCAAATAGATGCAAGCCTGGAGCAGTGCCGGGACAACAATAGCGAATATCGCTGAATGGCTGAATATGTTGCGGTGCCCCATGATTTTGCCAGTGCCTCTCATACCAAATTCCAGAACGACATTCGTAATTTCTGCTTCCCCAAGTTCTTTCTACTCACCAGCCCACACCGCGCCGAGCATCCGCTCGCGCTTGTTTTCCGGCACGCGCTGCATGAACGCGCAATCCTGCCGGTGAATGGTGATGCCGCGGTCGCGCGTGATGTAGCCGAGGATGGCATGCGGCTTCTCCGGCTTGCAGCACTTGGCCAGCTTGATCATCAAGTTGTCCACGCCTTCGATCAGCACGCCAGTTGAAGAGGTGCGTTGCGTGGCGTGCTTAGGCGCAACGGGCTGGGGGAGGGTTGCCGGTTTAGCGGGAACTTCCTGCTGGATGGCGAAACCGGCGCGGCGCGGGGTGAGTTCGCCGCGCCCGAGGGCGGCGAGCAATTCCTCCGGTTTGTGGAAATGCAAACGCTGCGCGACTTTTTCCTGATTGACCGAGATGACGCCTAATCGGTGCAATTCGCGCTCGAGCAATAGCCTGCCCTGCGCGATGCTGTCATCCAGATTCTGTGTCTTGAACCAGTGCCGCACCTTGGCGCGCGCGCGCGGGCTCTTGAGGTATCCTTGCTGCGGGCTGAGCCAGTCGCGGCTCGGCGTACCCTGTTTGGCGGTGAGGATTTCCACGCGCTGCCCGTTCTGCAATTTATATTTGAGCGGCACGATGTTGCCGTCTACCTTGGCGCCTCGGGTGCGGTGGCCGAGGTCGGTGTGCAGGGCGTAGGCAAAATCCACCGGGGTCGCGCCTTTGGGTAAATCCATGACCTTGCCCTGCGGCGTGAACACATATACGCGATCTTGCAGCAACTCGTTCTTGAATTGTTCCTGCAAATTTCCGCTGTCGGCCAGTTCCGCTTTCCACGCCAAGATCTGGCGCAGCCAGGCGAGCTTGTCGTCGAACACGGCATCGGATTTTTTATTTTCCTTGTAGCGCCAGTGCGCGGCGACGCCGAGCTCGGAATCGTGGTGCATGTCGCGCGTGCGTATCTGCACTTCCAGCGCGAGCTGGCGCGGCCCGGTCACGGCGGTGTGCAGCGAACGGTAGCCGTTGCCTTTGGGGTTGGCGATATAGTCGTCGAACTCGCTGGCGATGGCTGGCCACAGTTCGTGCACCACAGACAGCGCCGCATAACAGTTTTGAATGTCGCCGGTGAGGATGCGCACGGCACGCACGTCGTAGAGCTCGCCGAATTCGACTTGCTTGCGCCTCATCTTGTTGATGATGCTGTGGATGTGTTTGGGGCGACCGGTCACCTCGGCTGGGATGCCGGCAGCGCCCAGTTTTTGTTTGAGCTGCGCGATCACTTCTTCGATGTAGCGTTCCCGGTCCATGCGGCGCTCGTCGAGTAGCCCGGCCACTTTCTTGTACAGTGCCGGTTGCAGATAGCGCAGCGATAAATCTTCCAGCTCCCACTTGATTTGCCATACGCCGAGCCGGTTCGCCAGCGGCGCGAAAATGCTTTGCGTCTCCTGCGCGATCTGTTTCTGCTGCTCAGTGTTCGCGCCGGACAGGTTGCGCAGGGTCTGGGTGCGCTCGGCAAGTTTGATCAGCACGACGCGGATGTCTTCCACCATCGCCAGCAGCATTTTGCGCAGGCTCTCGATCTGCTGCGCCGCCTCGTCCTTGTCCTGCGCGCCGCGTAGTTCGCTGAACAGGCGTACACGCTCCACCCGCGAGATGCCTTCAACCAGCGCCGTCACGGTGCGACCAAAACGCCCGGCCAACACCTCGCTCCAGCCCTCCAGATAATCCGGCACGGCATGCAGCACGGTGGCCGCAATGGTCTCGTGATCCAGATGCATGCCGATCAGGATGGATGCCGAACCGAGCGCGTGCTGCAGCAGCGGCGTGCCGGTGGCTTCGGCCTGCCCGTGATAAAGCGGTGCGGCGAATTCGCACGTCGCGTGGATCAGTGCAATCTCTGCGGGCGAGTAAACGGCGGACAAGGCAGCCAGCCAATGTTGGATATCTGCGTTGTCCTCGCCCGCGAGAGGGGGAAAGTCATGCTGAATGGAAACCATGCGCTTTGAGCCGGGGGAAAATTCTGATGCGGAGATTACACGGAATAGGAGTTCATTTCACCCGATTTCATACCCCGTGTTGGGGCCGGGCAGATTCAGCGTGAGGTTCGGGTTTGTTGCAAATACAACTGCTCCACTTTGGTGCGCGCCCACGGCGTTCTGCGTAAGAATTTCAGGCTGGATTTGACGCTGGGGTCATGAGTAAAGCAGCGCACTGGCACAGCGGCAGCCATTGCTTCCCAGCCCATGCTCTCGGATAGTTGTGTGACGATAGCTTCAAGGGTGATGCCATCCAGACCGGGAGGGCCCGCTGGTTTTTTAATGATATCCATGTGTTCATTTTACATGAGGATCGCCAAATTTGAATGTTTACCCAAATTTTAGCGTTTACAATGCGCTCCTTGATGCCGCATGAACGGTTTTAGCCGAAAGCAGACACCCCCCTCTCACCGCGTGCGAATCCGTTGCGGCACTAGGAAATCTTGCTGATCTTCACGCGCCATTCCGTCGGGCCGGTTTCATGCACCGAGGTGCCGTTGCTATCCACCGCCACGGTGACCGGCATGTCCTGCACGGTGAATTCGTAGATGGCTTCCATGCCCAGGTCGGCGAAGGCAAGCACCTTGGATGCCTTGATCGCCTTGGACACCAGATAGGCCGCGCCGCCGACCGCCATCAGGTAAACGGCCTTGTGCCGCTTGATGCTGGCGATCGCTTCCGGGCCGCGTTCGGCCTTGCCGACCATGCCGATCAATCCGGTTTTCTCCAGCATCAGGTCGGTGAATTTGTCCATGCGCGTCGCCGTGGTGGGGCCGGCGGGGCCGACCACTTCGTCGCGCACCGGGTCGACCGGGCCGACGTAGTAGATGAAGCGGCCGGTGAAATCCACCGGCAAGGCTGCACCTTGCGCCAGCATGTCGGCGATACGCTTGTGCGCGGCATCGCGTCCGGTGAGCAGCTTGCCGGACAGCAGCAGCGTCTCGCCCGGTTTCCAGGTGGCGATTTCTGCGCGCGTGACCGTGTCGAGGTTGACGCGGCGCGAGTCGGCGGCGGGTTGCCATTCGACTTTCGGCCATTCGTCCAGCGAGGGCGGCGCCAGCATAGCCGGGCCGCTGCCGTCGAGCGTGAAGTGGATGTGCCGGGTGGCGGCACAGTTGGGGATCATCCCCACCGGCAGTCCGGCGGCATGGGTCGGGTAGTCCTTGATCTTGACATCCAGCACGGTGGTGAGGCCGCCTAGCCCCTGCGCGCCGATGCCCAGCGCATTGACCTTCTCGTACAGCTCCAGGCGCAGCTCTTCCACGCGGCTGCTCGCGCCGCGCGCTTGCAGTTCATGGATGTCCACCGGCTCCATCAGGGCTTCCTTGGCGAGCAGCATGGCCTTCTCCGCCGTGCCGCCGAGGCCGATGCCCAGCATACCCGGCGGGCACCATCCCGCGCCCATCGCGGGGACGGTCTTCAGCACCCAGTCGACCAGGCTGTCCGAGGGGTTGAGCACGGTGAATTTGGATTTGTTTTCCGAGCCGCCGCCCTTGGCCGCCAGGGTTACTTCGATCTTGTCGCCGGGGACGATCTCGTAATGGATCACCGCCGGGGTGTTGTCGCGCGTGTTCTTGCGCGCGCCTGCCGGGTCGCTCAGCACCGAGGCGCGCAGCATATTGTCGGGGTTCAGGTACGCGCGGCGCACCCCCTCGTTGATCATGTCGCCAACTCCCATGCCGGCATCATCCCAGCGCACCTCCATGCCAACCTTGACGAACGCCACGACGATGCCGGTGTCCTGGCAAATCGGTCGATGTCCCTGTGCGCTCATGCGCGAGTTGGTGAGAATCTGGGCGATTGCATCGCGCGCCGCAGGCGACTGTTCACGTTCGTAGGCTTTGCCCAATGCCTTGATGTAATCGAGCGGGTGATAGTAGGAAATGTATTGCAGCGCATCGGCAACGCTGGCGATGAGGTCTTCTTGTTTGATGGTTGTCATAATGATTAAGCCTTGGATTGATAGACGATGGGTTGATATTCGTGCTTTGCGCAAAACTATTTTCGATAGCCAATGCTCAAAAAATAGCAGTCATTCTTAATTTGTTGTGAAGTATACACTTTGCTCAATTGTCGTAAAACCTGTGAGTATCCGTAAATATTGCCAAGTTTTGAGGGCAGGCCGTTTTGCGGTATCATCGCCCTCCATGACCAAGTACATATTTATTACCGGCGGCGTTGTCTCTTCCTTGGGGAAGGGAATCGCCGCCGCTTCGCTTGCGGCCATCCTCGAGTCACGCGGGCTCAAGGTGACGATGCTCAAGCTTGACCCCTATATCAACGTTGATCCGGGCACGATGAGCCCGTTCCAGCATGGCGAGGTGTTCGTCACCGAGGACGGCGCGGAAACCGATCTGGATCTGGGGCATTACGAGCGCTTTATTTCCGCGAAAATGCGCAAGGCCAACAACTTCACCACCGGGCAGATTTACGACAGCGTGATCCGCAAGGAGCGGCGCGGCGAGTACCTGGGCAAGACGGTGCAGGTGATCCCGCATATCACCAATGAAATTCAGGCATTTGTCGAACGCGGCGCGGCTGCCTCGCACGACGGCAATGCCGATGTGGCGATCGTCGAGATTGGCGGCACGGTCGGCGATATCGAGTCGCTGCCCTTCCTCGAAGCCGCGCGGCAAATGGGGCTGCGCATGGGGCGCAACCAGGTCGCTTACGTACATTTGACTCTGGTGCCTTACATCGCTACTGCCGGCGAGTTGAAGACCAAGCCGACGCAGCACAGCGTACAGAAATTGCGCGAGATCGGTATTTTTCCGACCGCGCTGGTGTGCCGCGCCGACCGGCGCATTCCCGACGACGAGCGCGCCAAGATTTCGCTGTTCGCCAATGTGCGCGAAGAGGGCGTGATCTCTATGTGGGACGTGGACAGCATCTACAAGGTTCCGCAGATACTCAACGAGCAAGGGTTGGATCGCATCGTCTGCGAAGAGCTGGCGCTGGATGCACCGCCCGCCGATCTGTCGGTGTGGGCGAAGCTGGTGAAGGCGCTGGAAAACCCGCAGCATCAGATCACCATCGGCATGGTCGGCAAATATGTCGACCTGACCGAATCCTACAAATCGCTGATCGAGGCGCTGCGCCATGCCGGGATACATACCGAGACCAAAGTGAATATCGAGTACATCGACTCGGAAGATATCGAAAAATCCGGCACGCAGGGCTTGGCGCATTTTGACGCGATCTTGGTGCCGGGCGGTTTCGGCGTGCGCGGCACCGAAGGAAAAATTGCCGCAATCCGCTTTGCGCGCGAAAACAAGATACCGTATCTGGGCATTTGCCTCGGGATGCAACTCGCGGTGATCGAGTATGCGCGCAATGTTGCGGGCATGGCTGACGCGAACAGTACCGAATTCGATCTGGAAACCGAACATCCGGTCGTGGCGCTGATTACCGAATGGCTAGACCGCGAAGGCAAGGTGGAAAAGCGCAGCAGCGATTCGGACATGGGTGGCACGATGCGCCTCGGCTCGCAGCGCTGCCCGGTCAAGCCTCTCACGCTGGCTCGCCGGATTTATGGCGACGAAGTGAACGAGCGGCACCGTCATCGCTATGAGGTGAACAATTATTACGTGCCCGTGCTGGAAAAAACTGGGCTGATTATTTCCGCGCGCACGCCTTCCGAGGACTTGCCGGAGATGATGGAATTGCCGCAATCCATGCATCCGTGGTTTGTCGGCGTGCAGTTTCACCCGGAATTCACTTCCACGCCGCGTGCCGGGCACCCGTTGTTCAAATCCTATATCGAGGCGGCATTGCGCCGCAAGGCGGCGGTATGAACACGGTTTTTTGTAGGTCGGGATTCATCCCGACACAGCCATCACGTCGGGATAAATCCCGACCTACAGAGGCGGCGGCATGAAGCTATGCGGATTCGAGGTCGGCCTGGATCGACCGCTGTTCCTGATTGCCGGGCCATGCGTGATCGAATCGCAGCAAATGGCGCTGGACACTGCCGGGCAGTTGCAGGAAATCTGTCGCGAATTGAAGCTGCCGTTCATTTACAAGTCTTCCTACGACAAGGCCAACCGCAGTTCCGGCAAGTCGTTTCGCGGCTTTGGCATGGATGTCGGGTTGAGGATACTCGGCGAAGTGAAGGCGCAACTTGGTGTGCCGGTGCTGACAGACGTACATGACATAGATGAAATCGCGCTGGTCGCGGCAGTCGTAGACGTGCTGCAAACCCCGGCGTTTCTGTGCCGCCAGACTGATTTTATTCAGGCCGTGGCGAGTGCGGGCAAGCCGGTAAACATCAAGAAAGGGCAATTCCTGTCGCCGTGGGATATGCGGAACGTGGTAGACAAGGCGCGCGACGCCAGCGGGCAGGACAACATCATGGTGTGCGAGCGCGGCGCTTCGTTCGGCTACAATAATCTGGTGTCTGATATGCGCTCGTTGGCGGTGATGCGCGACACCGGCTGCCCGGTGGTGTTCGATGCCACGCATTCGGTGCAGTTGCCTGGTGGGCAAGGGAACGTCAGCGGCGGGCAGCGCGAATTCGTCCCGGTGTTGGCGCGTGCCGCGGTGGCGGCTGGGATTTCCGGGCTGTTCATGGAGACGCATCCCGATCCATCCAAAGCGTTGTCGGACGGGCCGAATGCCTTTCCGCTCGGGCATCTAAAGGTGTTGCTGCAAACCTTGATGGCACTGGATGGGACTGTCAAGTTGCAAGGGTTGATCGAAGAAAACCTCGATTTGAAAAACATTTAGGAAAAAGGAAATTGTATGAGCGCAATCGTTGATGTCATCGCCCGTGAAATTCTGGATTCACGCGGCAACCCGACCGTAGAAGCAGACGTGTTACTGGAATCCGGCGTAATGGGGCGCGCCGCCGTGCCGTCCGGTGCATCCACTGGAGAGCGTGAGGCGATGGAATTGCGCGATGGCGACAAGCAGCGCTATCTGGGCAAGGGTGTGCTGAAAGCCGTCGAATATGTGAACACCGAAATTGCCGAGGCGATCATCGGCCTGGATGCGGCGGAACAAGCCTTCATCGACCAAACCATGATCGAGCTGGACGGCACGGAAAATAAATCGCGCCTTGGCGCGAACGCGATACTCGCGGTGTCGATGGCGGTGGCGCGCGCCGCCGCCGAAGAAAGCGGTTTACCCTTATACCGTTATCTGGGCGGCTCCGGCAGGATGGAAATGCCCGTGCCGATGATGAACGTCATCAATGGCGGCGCACATGCCGCAGGCGGCGCGGATATGCAGGAGTTCATGATTATCCCGGTGGGCGCGCCAAGTTTCCGCGAGGCGTTACGTTATGGCGCCGAAGTGTTCCACGCGCTCAAAGCCGTGCTGCATCATCGCGGCCTGCCGACCACTGTCGGCGACGAGGGCGGTTTCGCGCCCGCGCTGGGTTCCAACGAGGGCGCGCTGAAAGTCATTGTCGAAGCTATCGAAGCCGCCGGTTATATACCCGGTACGGACGTGGCGATCGGCATGGATCCGGCAGCTTCCGAGTTCTACACGGATGACATGTACCATCTGAAGGCCGATGGGCTGGTGCTGAATTCCGCACAGATGGTGGACTTGTATGCCACCTGGGTGGATAAATATCCCATCGTCTCCATCGAGGACGGCCTGGGCGAGCGCGATTGGGACGGCTGGAAGCTGCTGACCGAGCGCTTGGGCAAGACGATCCAGCTGGTGGGCGACGATATTTTCGTCACCAACACCAAGATACTGCGTGAAGGCATCAAGCAGGGCATCGGCAATTCCATCCTGATCAAGGTCAACCAGATCGGCACACTGACCGAGACTTTTGCCGCCATCGAAATGGCCAAACGCGCCGGTTACACCTGCGTGATCTCGCATCGTTCCGGCGAGACAGAAGACTCTTTCATCGCCGACCTCGCGGTGGCCACCAATGTGATGCAAATCAAATCCGGCTCGGCTTCGCGCTCCGACCGCATGGCGAAATACAACCAGTTGCTGCGTATCGAAGAGGACCTGGGCGATACCGCCTCCTATCCGGGGCGCGAGGCATACTACCAGTTGAGTTAAAGTGTAGAAGCCGCCGCAGGGGTGAATTCATTCGCCCGTGGGCGGATAAATCCGCCCATACTCGATTGCCGGAACAATATGCGTCGTGCCGCCACACTCATACTGGTTGCCTTGCTGCTGCTGTTGCAGTACCCGCTGTGGCTGGGCAAGGGCGGCTGGTTGAAGGTATGGGACATGAGCCGCCAGGTCGAGGCGCAGCATCAGGTCAACCAGCAGACCCAGGCGCGCAACGCCTTGCTGGATGCCGAAGTGCGCGACCTCAAGCAGGGCACCGAAGCCATCGAAGAACGCGCGCGCAGCGAACTGGGCATGATCAAGCGCGACGAAGTTTTTTTCCAGATTCTGGAAAAACCAGCTCCTCAAATAACGGATAAGCAGGCAGCATCATCGCCTGCTTCTGTTGTCCCCAGATAATGCGCCTATTGATGTTGTTGCCGCATAAAATAGTGAGATATTTGAACAACACAGTAAAAGGTTTGCCTTCGAACAGATCACCTGCAACGACACAATTCTTGTCATGTTTTGACATAAGTTGACTTGCAAGTGGCTAATGAAGCTTGCATATTCAATAGATAAAGTACATCATTTCATCTGTTGAATATTCATCATCAATATGAGGTTTTTATGAGTGCCCACACCATCGACACAGCAATGGCCAAACACATGGTTGCAGCCGACTCCATTAGAGGAGCATCCATCATTGGTCAACCGGGTGGCTGGTCTGTCATGCTCAAGCTGGGTAAGACAGAGAAGCCGTTAGGCACTCAGCGCACCGACAAACCGCGTATGTGGCGCAGCTTGGACACATGCGTGGAATACCTCAAAAACGAATTGCACATTAACCTGGTGGACATGCTTGATGCTCGCAACTACAGCATCGAGGATGTAACCCGCAAAACGCGGGTGGATTCTTCCGAGCGATTGAAACACGCCCACGAAGCCGCAGCCTACAACAAGTGGTTCCATGCACAAGTAGATCAGGCAGAAATAGAAGCCGACGATCCGAATACCAAATGGGTATCCAATGAGGATGCCAAAAAGCATTTTGCAGCAAAACGCAAAGAACTCGAAAAGCGCATTAAGACCGCTGCATGAAGCTAGTTTGGCTTCCAGCGGCGATTGCAAACCGTGATGCGCTGATAGATTACATCGCGCAAGAAAATCCGAAAACCGCTATCAAGCAGGACGGTAGCATCGAAAAGCAAACAGGCCAATTGGTTGAGTACCCGGAAATGGGACGCCCAGGTCGCAAGCAAGGCACCCGTGAACTGGTTATCAGCCAGACCAATTTTGTTGTGATCTATCGCGTCAAGCTGAAAGCAAAGCGCATCGAAATATGGCGCGTGTTGCACTCATCGCAGGCCTGGCCTGCTTGAACCGATGCCAAGAGTACGATCTCGCGCATTAAGCGCCGTAGCGACTAATCAACCAAAGGTACCACCAAGAGCAAACCCCTCCCAACCTCCCCTTGTCAGGGGAGGAGTTGCACTGGCTCTCCCCCTGACAAGGGGGAGCTGGAGGGGGTTTGGGTCTTGGGTGCAATTGTTTCCTGCTCACACCTTGCCTCGCGTATGCGGGGCTTACTTGGCTCAGGATAAACTGGCCTCCGGCCAGGCCGGAATCCAGCAATAAAAAACATTCCGCGAAGCGGACAAGGCCATGTGCTGCCACACTGACGTGGGGTTTGAGCTTCAAATTCCACCTCAATAGAGCAATATCGTAGAGCGGGTTCTACCCGCAGGATAAAGATGTCGGGCGGAGCCAGACCTGCTGGTTATTTTCCTATTGAAGTAAAAACGGAACAACTCATATTGCGCGTGCTCCTGTCGCTAAAACTGACGGTGTCATCAAAAGAAAAAACGGGAACGGGGGAGTTGCTCACACGAAACCAAGTTCAACGCGCTTGCCGAAAACCCGGGCAATTTTTTCGAGGGTTTTTACTGTTGGATTGGCTTTACGGGGATTTTCAAGGCGTTGATATACTTGATAAGCAATATTCAGCTTGCGTGCAATTTCGGCCTGTGATTTGTCGGCCCGCAATTTGCGCAGCATGATGGCTACTGCCACATGGGGAGCCACTGCAATCAAGTGAATGTGTTTCCCGGAAATGTCGGATGGGTCGGGAATATTGAAGTTCCGTTCAAAATCGGATGCTAGGCAGCCGCTTAGGGCTTCCTCTGCATTTTGAACCGCTTCCTCAACGGTTATGCCGGAGGCCACAATATTTTCCAGATCGGGAAAAGTCACAAGAAAAGCGTCATCATTTTTCTCGATACATGCAGGATAGGCAAGCATTTTTTACTCCTTTATGCCGGTCTGCGTTTAACAGCCCTCTGGGTATCTTGGCATTACCATGAATGGGGATAGGCACAGACCGACGCCCTTCACGAACAATAATATGGTGGCTGCCTGAAATACGGTCAAGACGCCAACCGTTAGCCTCCAAAATTTTCTTGAGCTGTTTGCCGGTCATTTGGCATTCTATACAGCATATAAGATGTGCGCAGCCTCTTCCAATATGAAATGAGTCTAAAGGGTTTGCGTATTTCCAACATGAAATGAGTCTGAAATTGATTTTCTGGGTCGGTCATTATGCGAGGCATGGTGATCAACATGGAAGAAGCGAAGCAGCAGACCTTGGTGCAG
>JAUYJO010000156.1 GCA_030700315.1 Gallionella sp. | reverse complement strand
TAAAAGCCCCGTCTATCTCTGGGTCGAAGAAGGCAGACTTGAGGTCCGCAGTGCGGCGAGTGTTTGGGGCAAGGATGTGTACGAGGCGCAGGAAATCATCAAAGAGGAAGTCGGAAGTAAAAATGCGCGAGTCGCAGTGATCGGGGAGGCGGGTGAGCGCGGGGTTTTGTATTCATCCATTTGCTGCGACCACGGCCGTATGGCAGGCAGGACAGGACTAGGCGCGGTGATGGGTTCGAAGACCCTCAAAGCCATCGCAGTGTATGGTAAAAAGAAAATTGAAGTTGCGAATTTGGAGCGTTATTCTGCCCTGCGTTCTCTAGCCAATCGCAGGCTCAAACAAGATAACGTAGCGAAGATGTTTCATGAACTTGGCACGGCGGGTGGGGCAAATTACAATGAATATATGGGCGGGATGCCGGCAAAATATTACCATCAGGGCGTGTTCCCCGGTGTGGATAATGTCTCTGGTTCGAAGATGGCTGAAAGTATTTTGGTGGGAACCAGCGCCTGTCAGGGTTGTGTGATCGCGTGCGGGCGTGTGGTAAATATTGGCGACGGAACAAAACGCAAGGGGCCTGAATACGAAACGATCGTTGGCTTTGGTCCGAATCTATTAATCGATGATCTCGTTGAAGTGGTGCGTCTCGGTGAGTTGTGCGATAAATATGGCATGGATACCATCAGCGCAGGGAATACGATTGGCCTGGCATTCCGTTTGTTTGAAATGGGCAGAGTGACAAAACAAGATACGGGCGGACTTGAACTCACCTGGGGAAACTTTATGGCGGCGCGGCAGCTCATTCACATGATCGCGCGCCGTGAAGGGATCGGTGAATTGCTGTCGCGCGGCTCGCGTCAATTTGGGGCGGCATTTGATGCGGAGGATGAGGCCGTGCAAGTAAACGGACTCGAAGTCGCTTATCATGACCCGCGCGGCGTTTCAGGCATGGCGCTCGTGTATGCCACCAGTCCACGCGGCGCGTGTCATAATCAATCCGATTATTTCCTCGTTGATTGGGGACACACAAATGAGAAATTAGGAATTAAATATTACGACCGTCATGCGCAAGCGGAGAAGGCGGAGAATGTTGCGCGTCATCAAAACTCGCGGACATTCTTTAATTCTGTCGTGATGTGCATCTTTGCCAATGTTGACCCGCAGATGCAGGTGGACCTGGTCAACGCGGCTTGTGGTCTCGAATGGACTCTCGAAGATATGATGAGATCGGGTGAACGCGGATGGAATATCAAACGCGCCATTAATAACCGCATGGGATTAACTCGCGCAAACGATAAACTTCCTAAAGCCTTGCTTGAACCATATCAGGAAGGCGGCTCGGCGGGGTTTGTCCCTGATTTTCCTGCCTTGCTTGAAGGATATTACATAGCTCGCGGTTGGAATTTGGAAAGTGGCAAGCCATCCAAAGAAAAATTGCTTGAATTGGGCTTGCAAGATATAGCCAAAGATTTGTGGGATTAAAACTGTAAGGCGGCTATAAAGCCCCTTTATTATTGCCCTTTATCACCGCAATTCATAAGCCGCCCCTGCATCTCCTACCCTTCCTAGAAAGGGGAAGGGTAGTCCCCTCTCCCTTTGGGAGAGGGCTGGGGTGAGGGGATTATTACTCACTCGCCAGCACATGCCTGGCAATCACCAGCCTTTGAATCTCACTCGTCCCTTCGCCAATGGTCATCAAACGCGCATCGCGATACATTCTTTCCACGTGATATTCACGGCTGTATCCATACCCGCCATGGATTTGGATGGCTTCATAACAAACACGTTCCGCCATTTCTGTGGCAAAAAGCTTTGCCATGGCTGCTTCCTTGTTATACGGGCGTCCCTCATCTTTGAGCCAGGCCGCTTTATAGATCATGGTTCGAGCCAGTTCAATTTCCATTGCCATATCCGCCAACTTAAATTGAGTCGCCTGGAATTCTGCAATTGCCTGACCAAAGGCCTTGCGCTCGCGCGCATAATTGACGGCCGCTTCCATGGCGGCTTGCGCCAGTCCCACTGAAATTGCGCCAATGCTGATGCGGCCAGCATCCAGTATGGCTAGGGTTTGTTGCAGGCCACGT
>JAUYJO010000154.1 GCA_030700315.1 Gallionella sp. | reverse complement strand
AAATGTATTGCGATTGGCTGTGACTCGCCGACGACGGCAATGGTTCGAGGGGCTTTGGGCTCAAGCCGCAATCGATCCCGGCCTGCATCGGTTCGGGCATGAATGAGGGATGATTATTTCTAATGGACAATCTGGGTTAATTTGTATTAAGCAAATTCTGTAATAGCCCATCGGTGTTTGTCCTATGCCGCCCGCCCTTCAAACTCTGTAGACTTCCGGCATGAGATAGGGTGTACAAATTGTTGCGACACCGCGCGTTCGTCCAAAACAACGCGACTTCATGAGGTTCCCATAAGCATGAATATTCAAGCTGCATCCAATGGCGACGGGGCTAATCCGGGCCGTTCAAACCAATATGCGACCAGCGCCCGAAAACCGCTGCTCGTATTTATTCTCTTCACCCTCGCCCTCACGGTGTTGGGCTATTCTGTTTTCCAGCACTACAAGAGAGGCATCAAAAGCGACAAGCAACATGAACTCAGCGGCTTTGCGGAACTGAAAATCGGGCAGATCACCCACTGGATAGATGAACGCAAGAGTGATGCGCAAGCCCTCAAAGACGACCCGCTGTTCATAGCCGAAGTTGATCGCTGGCTGCAGCGTGGCGGCAAACCCGGAGAGATCAGTGTGAAACTGGTTGAACGCCTGGCATCACTGCAACGCGCCTATGCGGCTTACGGTTACACATCGGTTTCCCTGCTCGACGACAAAGCCATGTTGCGCCTGTCATCTGCCGCGGGCGAGGAGCCAATCCGTGGACACGAGAAGGATCATGCGCTGGAAAGCATGCGCACCGGGCAGATCATCTTCTCCGACATACACTCGGAAAAACTTCACGCCGAAAAAGTCATCGAAATCGACCTTGTAGTGCCGTTGTCCGTCAACAGGAACGGGAAGGCATATCCCATCGGCGCTGCTTTCTTCCGCATAGACCCCAAGCGTTTTCTCTTCCCGCTTATCCAGAGCTGGCCCACCCCCAGCGCAAGCGCGGAAAATCTGCTCGTTCACAGCGACGGCGACGAGGTGGTTTTTCTCAATGAGCTGCGCCACCGCAAAAACACCGAACTTGCCATGCGTTTGCCGCTGAATCCGCAATTGCCTGCGGCGATGGTGATCATGGGGCACGAAGGACTGATGGAAGGAGTAGATTATCGCGGTATACCGGTAGTCGGCGTATTGGGCAAGGTTCCGGGCACTTCATGGTTTATGGTCTCGAAAGTAGACAAGGCGGAAATTTATGCCCCCATAAACCAATTGGCTAACTGGATGTTGCTGATGATGCTGTCTCTTGCCGGAGCAGGCGGCTGGATCGCCGTTTACTGGCGGAAAAAGGAAAAGGAGCAATATGAAGGCCACCTGGAGCATCAAAGACTCACCAGGCATCTGGATTACCTCGCCAAGTATGCAAATGACATCATCCTGCTGCACGACAGCACAGGCAAAATAATCGACTTCAATGACCGTGCCATTGAGGCATACGGCTATACCGCCGAAGAACTCTCCGGCATGGCTCTATCGCTGTTGCAGACCGCCGGATTTCCCGCGCCGCTCACAGAAAAACGCGGAGAAATCAACCTTGCCGAAGCATCGGTATTCGAATCGATGCATACCAGAAAAAACGGTTCCATCTTTCCGGTTGAATCCAGTGTGCGGAGCATCGACATTGGCGGGGAAAGATATTATCAGGCCATCATCCGCGACATCACCGAACGCAAGCGGTCCGAAGAACAATTGCAGCGCAGCGGGCAAAATCTGGCCGAAGCGCAACGCCTCGCGCATCTGGGTAGCTGGGAGCTTGATCTGGTGAGCAATGTGCTGACCTGGTCGGACGAAAACTACCGCATCTTCGAAATCGATCCGGAAATATCCGGTGCATCCTATGAGACTTTCCTGAACGCGGTCCACCCCGAGGATCGCGATTGGGTGAACAAGGTATACACCGATTCGGTAAGAGGCAAAGCACCCTACAACATCGTGCATCGCCTGCAAATGCCGGATGGGCGGATTAAATATGTCAACGAAATATGCGCGACCTATTACGGCGAGGACGGCAAGCCGTTGCGCTCGGTTGGCACCACGCACGACATCACCGAACGCAAGCTGGCGGATGCGCGTTTTGAGAATGAACACACCCGTTTGCGCGCACTGGTGCAGACCATTCCGGACCTGATCTGGATGAAAGATACCGAAGGAGTTTTTCTCGTTTGCAATCCGAAAATAGAACGCTTTTACGGCGCAAAGGAAGCGGATATCGTCGGCAAGACGGACTATGATTTCGTGGATGCAGAACTCGCCGACTGGTTTCGCCTGAAAGACCGTGCAGCCATGGCTGCCGGCAAGCCGTGCATCACCGAGGAATGGATCACTTGGCCCGACAACGGCCAGCGCGCGCTGCTGGAAACCATCAAGGTGCCCATATGGGATGATGCTGGCAAACTGGCCGGCGTGATGGGCATTGCCCGCGACATTACCGAACGCAAGCAGGCCGAAGAAAGGGAGAGCCGCCTGCGCCATATTCTGGACAGCACACTGGACATGATTTTCATTTTTCAACCCGACTCCCTGCGCTTTGTGTACGCAAACAAGGGGGCAGTTGACAGCGTTGGTTACAGCAGCGAAGAACTGTCCCGGATGACCCCGCCGGACATCAAGCCGCTGATGCCGGAACCGGAGTTCCGCAAGCTCATCGCCCCCCTTGTCGCCGGCGAAAAGAAGCTGCTCCGCTTCGAGACCATACACAGGCACAAGGACGGAACCGACCTGCAGGTGGAAGTACAACTGCAACTTGTGCAGGAAAATAACGGGAAAAGCCTATTCGTGACCATCGTGCGGAATATTGCCGAACGCAAGCGCGCAGAAAGGGAATTGCAGAGGCAGAAAACCTTCATGTGGCAGGTCATCGACACCGACCCGAGCCGGATTTTTGTCAAAGATGCCCAGGGAAACTTCCTCCTAGCCAACCGGAGTGCGGCCGCCGCACATGGTTTAACTCCGAATGAAATGGTCGGCAAAAATCAAACCGAAATCAGGCACACCCCCGAAGAAGTGGCGGAATACCTGAAAACGGATCGCATGGTGTTCGAGGAGGCGCGCGAGATCAGCCTGATCGTGCCTTATACGCTCCCGAACGGAAAGCAACGCTGGTTCCTGACAATCAAGAAGCCGCTTATCATGCCAAGCGGACAATTGAGCATACTGGGCATCGCGGTGGATATCACCGAGCAAAAACTCTATGAAGTAAAACTTGCCCGATCCTACCGAAAACTACAACAGCTTTATCTGCACCTGGAAAATGTCAAAGCGGAAGAACGTGCAAAAATCGCGCTCAATCTCCATGACGAGATGGGGGCGGCACTGGCCGCGATAAAGATGAGCTCCGCCTGGCTTGCCTCGAAGCTGCCCACCGGCATGCCGCAGCTTGCGGATGAGGTGGCCAACTTGTCCAAACTGGTATCGGACGGGATCCAGTCCATGCGCCAGATCGTTACCCAGTTAAATCCTGGCCGGCTGGACAACGTCACACTTGTGGATGCGATACGGGATTATGTGAAGAAATTTCAGCAGTACACCGGAATCGAGTGCCTGTTGAATTTGCCCAAGGAGGAGTTGGCGCTGGATACCAACCAGTCCGCCACAATTTTCCGGATTGTTCAGGAATCCC
Organism: Gallionella sp.; assembly: GCA_030700315.1. GTDB lineage: Bacteria > Pseudomonadota > Gammaproteobacteria > Burkholderiales > Gallionellaceae > Gallionella. The sequence goes on along the minus strand of JAUYJO010000154.1, from coordinate 25,737 downwards.
TGAATAATGTGGTGAAACACGCCCAAGCGAGCGAAGTGCATGTCGCCCTCAAGAAGCGCGGCAAGTCGCTGTTGTTGACGATAGAAGATAACGGCATCGGGCTTAACCCGGGCGAGCACAAGGAGCAATCCTTCGGTTTGCTCGGCATCCGGGAACGCGCCCTGATGGTGGGCGGAAAAGCCAGAATCAAAAGCCAGCCGGGCAAGGGTACCCAAATATCCGCAAGCATCCCGCTGTCAGACGGCAACCGCCCGCTTTATCCGGAATAAACCCAGATAATCCATGAGCTCTTGAGGCGACAACTAGCCTGACACAGGGGGTTGCAAAACAATGGGTTGTAGGTCGGGTTTTAACCCGACATGTCGGGCTGGCTCTGCATAGCCATTCGTCTAGGCTGCAAAAAACCGCAGCCAAGTCGCTGGTTAATCCCAACCTTCCCCCTGCAAGGGGGAAGGGGTGGAAATTCAGTCGCCTGAAAGCGGCGCACGGTTTTATTGCCCCTTTGAGGTGCTTACTCAATAAGCCCCCGGCTTTGCCGAGGGTAATTTAATCTCACCGCATTGTATTTCGTACAGACCATGGCAATTTCACAACATTGGCATACCTTTACCGCCGCACCTCATCGCGTCATGTTTCTGGGTGGTGCGCTGCAATCCGTCGCCGTGATGGGGTGGCTGCTCCTGGAGATGGCGACGCGCTATGGCCTGATCGGGCATCCGGTGGATTGGGCTGTTGCGCCAGGCGCCGCGCACGGTTATCTGATGATCTATGGGCTGTTCCCATTTTTTATTTTCGGTTTTTTGATGACTACTTACCCGCGTTGGATGAACGGCAAGGAAGTGCCGCCGCAGCGTTATGTGCCGGCCTTTGTGCTGATGCTGCTGGGCTCCGCCGGTTTTTATGCGGGGTTGCTGGTCGGCAGCGGGGTGCTGATCGCCGCCGTTCTGCTCATGCTGGCCGGTTGGGGCATGGCGCTGTATGGGCTGTTGCGTGTCATGATCGAGGCGCAGCATCCGGACAAGCGGCATCCGCAAATTATTTCTGTCGCGCTGGGCCTGGGCTGGTGCGGTCTGGCCGCTTACCTGGTCTGGCTGGGGGGCGGCAATGCGGCCTGGCTGCATTTCGCGATGTACGGTGGGCTGTGGTTGTTTCTGCTGCCGGTATTTGCCAGCGTCGCGCACCGCATGATTCCTTTCTTTACCAGCACGGCGCTGCAGGGGCATCTCGTAGAACGCCCGTACTGGGCTTGGTGGGTGATGCTGGCGGCCAGCGCGACGCATGGCGTGTTGCAGTTCGCCGGCGCCACCGCCTGGCTGTGGGTCAGCGACGCGCCGCTGGCGGTGGCCTCGCTCTATTTGACCTATGTATGGGGGCTGCGCCGCAGCCTGGGTATCACGATGCTCGGCGTGTTGCATATCGGCTTTGCCTGGCTGGGCATCGCCATGCTGCTGTTCACCGTGCAAAGTTTTGCGCTGTTCATTAGCCGGGGGTCAATGTTCATCTGGGGGCTTGCGCCGCTGCACGCGCTGACGATCGGCTGTTTTGCAACCTTGCTGATCGGCATGGGCACACGCGTCACGCTGGGGCATTCCGGCCTGCCGATGCAGGCGGACAGCAGGATCAAGCTGATGTTCGTAGGAATGCAGCTTGCCGTCCTGCTGCGCGTGGTGGCGGACATGTTGCCCGCACAGGCCATGCACTGGCTGTATCTGGCGGCAGCCGTGGCCTGGCTGGCGTGTTTTGTGCCGTGGGTGGCGCGCTACCTGCCGTTCTATTTGCGACCGCGCGCGGACGGCAAGGCCGGTTAACGCCAGCCCGGTTGCTTGCGCAAACGGTGCCTTGCCTCCATCATATACCCGTCCCGCAATCGGGTGTTTAACCGGGCGGCGGCCATCCACTTTACGAAATCTGCATTTTTTGTAACAACTCAGGTCGAAGCAATATGCTCAAAAATTGCCACAAAGCCAGTACCTTCTCCCTGGAAGGGGGAAGGTTAGGATGGGGGTGGGAGGGTGGAATCATCGCAAAGTGCCTTTATATCTCACCTTTCTACCCCCATCCCGGCCTTCCCCCTGCAAGGGGGAAGGAGAAAAGCGGCAGTACCTGAGTAGTTGCATCCTTAATTTTACGAAAATCTGTGTAAGAGATCCGCATGGTTGCATTAAAACTTCAGGAAAAAATCACCGGCCTGCTGGTGTTCTACTTTCTTATTGCGCTGGTCGCCATCAGCTCGACGCTGTATGTGTCCTGGCGGCTGGAGGGCGGCGCTGCGGCGATCAACGATGCCGGCAGCGAGCGCATGCGCTCCTACCATATCGCTTTCATGCTCGCCCAGCAGGTGCGGCAACCTTCCGTCGAGTTGCGGCATGCTATCGAAGCGAAGGCCGACCAGTTCGAGCGGGTGTTATTCGACCTCGATCGCGGCGACCCGCGGCGACCGCTCTCTCTGCCCAAGGATCAGGACGTGCGCGCCCAGATGGGTAAATTGCACCAGCTATGGCGGGATGACATCAAAAAGCGTATCCGGCGCATACTCGAAATGCCGGTGCAGGCGGAGCAGGAAAAAATGCTGGCGGAATACTGGCCTGTCCTGGATAGTTTTGTCGGCAACATAAACGACCTGGTGGCGATGGTGGAAAAGAGCAATGCCCGTGCCACCACGCTGCTGCGCACCTTTCAGATCGGGTTGGTGAGCCTGGCGTTTGTCGGCACGGTGTTGCTGATGAATCTGTTTTCGCTGATGGTGGTGCGTCCGGTCAACCGCCTGCGCGAGGGCATCCGGCGCATGGGCAAAGCGGATTTCGACGTGCGCTTGCAGGTCACCAACCGCGACGAATTTGGCGAGCTGGCCGAAGGGTTCAACCAGATGGCGGATGAGTTGCAGGATCTTTACGCCACACTGGAGCAGCGCGTGGAAGAAAAATCCCGCAGTGTCGAGGTGAAAAACCGCGAGCTTGCCGCGCTCTACGATGTGGCCGCTTTCCTGAATTCCTCGACTGCAACGGAGCCTCTGTGCGGCATCGTGCTGGACAAGCTGGCCAACCTGATTGGCGCGCGTGACGGCGTGGTGCGCCTGGTCGATCAGATGGGAGAGAAGCTGCAAATTGTGGCCTCGCGCGGAGTGTCGAAATCCTTTTTGGAGGAAGAAACCTGTCTTTCCGTCGGCGATTGCCTGTGCGGCACGGTGGCGCGCGATGGCGTAGCGGTCAGCTCCGATTTTTCCCATCTGTTGCAGCCGTTGCCTATGCATGCGTGCAAACGGGACGGCTTTCAGGCGATGGTGGCCGTGCCGATCCGCTCCAAACAGCGGGTGATGGGCATGCTTAACCTGTTTTTCGAAACCCCGCGTATCCTGCCTTCGTCGGAAATCCGGCTGCTGGAGTCGGTAGGACAACATCTCGGCGTTGCCATTGAAAATCAGCGCCTTGTCGCGCGTGAAAAGGAAATGGCGGTGTCGGAGGAGCGCAACCTGCTGGCGCAGGAATTGCACGACAGTATTGCCCAGTCGCTCGCCTTCCTGAACATACAGATACAATTGCTGCACAGCGATTTGCAACGGGGGGAGATAAGCACCGCCTTGCTGGGATTGGAGCAAATACGCGAGGGCGTGCAGGAAAGCTATGACGATGTGCGCGAGCTGCTGGTGCATTTCCGCACCCGGGTCGGCAATGCCGACCTGAAAACGGCGGTGCGCAGCGCGCTGGATAAATTCGAGGGACAAACCGGCATTTCGGCCACTTTTTCCCATCGCGGGACGGTGCCGGATATGTCGCCGGAACATGTGCTCCAGGCCATGCATATCGTGCAGGAATCGCTTTCCAATGTGCGCAAGCATGCCAGGGCGAGCCGCGTTGACGTGGAGCTTGTCTGTGGCGGAGAATGCACGCTCGACATCAGCGATAATGGCAAGGGCTTCGATGCCGCGCATGATGCCGGCGACACCCATGTGGGGTTGAGCATCATGCGCGAGCGGGCGCACCGCATCGGTGCCGGGTTGGTGATGGAATCTGAACCCGGACAAGGCACAAGGGTGCGACTTGTCCTACCGCACAGGAGAGAAACTGGAGCATGAAACCGATACGCATTCTGATAGTTGACGACCACACGCTGTTCCGTAGCGGCATCAAGCTGGCCTTGCAGCGGCACGAAGGATTTGAGGTGGTGGGCGAGGCGGGCGATGGGCTGGAAGGCATCAAGCGCGCCAAGCAACTCAAGCCCGATGTGGTGTTGCTCGATCTGCACATGCCCGGCATCGGCGGGTTGGAGGCGTTGCGCGTGTTGGTGGAAGACGTGCCGGAAGCGCAAGTGGTCATGCTCACCGTTTCCGAGGACGCGGAAGATCTGCTGGAAACGTTGCGTGCCGGCGCGCGCGGCTACTTGCTGAAAAACATCGATACCGAGTTTTTTCAGGAGTCTATCCAGCGGGCGGCGCGCGGCGAATCCGTCATGTCGCCGCAAATAGCCAACAAGCTGGCCGACTCACTGCGCGCTCCACCCAAAGAGAGCACCGCTTCGGCGGCGGCCAACCCGGGCAAGCTCTCACCGCGCGAACGGGAAATCATCGTCATGCTCGCCCACGGTGCCAGCAACAAGGAAATCGCCCGGGTGCTCAACCTGTCGGAATCCACCATCAAGATTCATGTGCAGGGTATTCTGCGCAAACTCAATATCGCCAAACGCGTGCAGGCTGCCGTGTATGCGGTGGAGCACGGTCTTATTTAACCCAATAATCCATTTGGTATGTAGGAGCTCGATTTATCGAGCGATTGTTGACAGCTATCGCGCAATAAATTGCGCTCCTACAATGGTTCTTGGCTCTATTGAGCTATCCGGGTTTAACCCGGATTGCAACTGCCGCATCCGAGTTATCCCCGCAGATATTTTCTTGCCCGGCCATTTCCTTGACGGTAGTTAATGCCGCTTCATCTAATCCGAAAATTCTTTCCCTACCCAAAAGAACTAGTTCTTTTTCTTCGCTCGGCCTGTACTTAGGAAGAATGGGCACGCCGCCCATGCAAGCCTATTCTTGCGCTACTGAAGGTAGTCCGAGTCTTCTTTAATGAGGAGTGGAAAAATGAAAATGCTCGTTTGTCATGATGGTTCAGAGAGCGCACAGTCCGCGCTGGAGAAATCTGTGGCGATGTTCAGAAGTGAAAGGCCGGAAATTATCCTGGTGACGGTCGCCGAAGAGCCCGCCGACGCCAGCAGCTACGACGAGGCGGCGTTCGAGGCGGTGCGTTCAGAAAAAGAGGCGGACTTGAGAGAGGCCGCAGACTGGGTGGTCAAGCAGGGTCTGGATGTGGACGCGGTCATGGCGATCGGCGATCCGCGCAAGATGCTGGTGGAGGCGGTCAAAAAGAAAAAACCCGATATCGTAGTGATCGCAAGCCGCCCCCCACAAGGCGGGGTGAGGTTCGGCAATATCACGGTCAGCGTCAGCGACTACCTGATTCACCATATAACGGATTGCCCCGTGCTGGTAATGCATTGACAGGGCGTAACGGTTTTTGTGGCATCTTAAAAATACGGGGAGATAAAAAATGACCGGATCAGGGAGAACAGGCGAGAAAACGATGGGCTGGATGGATCTATTTGCCTTTAACAGGGCAGATGTCGTCGCCCTGCACAAGACATGGATTGCGTTCTTTATCACATTTTATGTCTGGTTCAACATGGCGCCGCTCGCATCGACGATCATGAAAGACACCGGCCTGACGCTGGATCAGCTCAAGGTGCTGGCCATCTGCAACGTGGCATTGACCGTCCCCATGCGCGTGGTCGTCGGTATGCTGTGCGACCGGATCGGCCCGCGCAAGACCTTCTGTATCGTAATGTGGACGATGGCCTTCCCGTGCATCTGGTTCGCATTCGCCTCTTCTTACACGGAAATGCTGATCGCCAGGCTGATCCTGAGCGCGGTCGGCACCGGTTTTGTCGTCGGTATCGCCATGACGTCGCTTTGGTTCAAACCGCGTGATGCGGGTTTTTCCCAAGGTGTCGAGGCGGGTCTCGGCAACTGGGGTTCCTCTCTGGCCGCGATTACTATGCCGATTCTGGCACTCACTGTTTTTGGTAGCTGGCAGTGGGCTGTCGCAACCAGCGGTGTCGTGATGTTCCTGTACGGCGTGTATTACTGGTTTGCGATTACCGACGGCCCCGAGGGGTTTGTCAGGCCGGTAGCCAGGAAGGCGCAGGCGATCGAAGTTTCCACCTGGGGTGATCTGGTGCTGGCGATCATCTGGACCATACCCATCTGGGGTGTGCTCTCGCTGTTGGTCAGAATGGTGACGAAGAAGGGCTATGTCACTCCCGATGTCTCATACTATCTGTACGCAATCGTACTGGCTGGCGTGGTGTACCAAGTCTACGGACTCCTCAAGGTCAATATACCGATTCTCAAAAAAGGTGTGCCAGATGACGATAAATACCGCTTCACCCAGGTTGGCACGCTCAATGCGTCCTATGTTGTCACCTTCGGCGCAGAACTGGCGGTCATTTCGATGCTGCCGATGTTTTTCCAGAAAACGTTTGAATTGACACCGGTGATGGCCGGCCTGTTCGGCTCGATGTTTGCGCTGATGAACTTCTTTTCCAGGGCACTGGGCGGCTATGTGTCGGATCGGACACCGACCAGAAAGCTCGCACACATGATCTACCTGGCGGGTGTCACAGGCGGATTTGTGCTGATGGGCATGATTACCCCCGAATGGCCTTTAGCCATGGCGGTTGTGGTGACGATCATCTGCGCCATGTTTGTCACCGGCGGCTGCGGCACGACTTTTGCCTTGGTGCCGTTCGTCAAGCGGCGCATCACGGGGAACGTGGCGGGTTATGCGGGCGCTTACGGCAATGTGGGAGCTGTCGTATATACCTCTATGTATGTAACCCTGACCGACAGCGAGTTCTTCCTGATGATTGGCGCAACAGCCGCTGCGACATTCGTGTTCTGTCTTTTCTTCATGAAGGAGCCTGCCGGAGCGTTCGCCAAGGAATATCAGCTCTCGTCGGTGGACAAGGAAATGATGGCGGGCGGCGGGCATTGATGTGGTCGGGTGGGATTTTATTAACTGTTCAACAAACTGAAGGGTAAATTATGATGAACAAGAAAGAGCAACGGGGATCGGTGGGTGCGGATGGAACAGTCAGCCACAGTTCTGCCGATATTGAAAAATGGGATGTCGAGGACAACGCCTTCTGGGAATCGACGGGCAAGAAAATCGCCAGCCGCAACCTGTGGATTTCGATCCCCAACCTGCTGTGCGGCTTCGCCGTATGGCTGATGTGGGGCATTATTACGGTGCAGATGATCAACCTCGGCTTTCCTTTCAAGCCAGCGGAACTGTTTACCCTGACCGCGATTGCCGGATTGATGGGCGCGACCCTGCGCATCCCGGCCTCGTTCTTCATCCGTATCTGCGGCGGGCGCAACACCATTTTCCTCACCAGCGCGCTGCTGATCATCCCGGCAATCGGGGCGGGCATCTCGCTGCAGGACAAGGATACGCCGCTGATCGTGTTCCAGTTCTGGGCGTTCCTGTCCGGCATCGGCGGCGGCAACTTCGCCTGCTCGATGTCCAACATCAGCGGTTTTTACCCGAAGCGCCTGCAAGGCACCGGTTTGGGGCTCAATGCCGGTCTGGGTAATTTCGGCGTGACCACCATGCAGGTGCTGATCCCGCTGGTGATGACCGCTGGCATCTTTGGCGCATTGGCAGGCGCGCCGATGGAACTGCTGAAGGATAGCGGCTGGATTCTCGGCAAGATCACCGCCGGCACGCCCACCTATATCCAGAACGCCGGCTTCATCTGGGCGGCGATACTGATCCCGCTGGTCATCGCGGCCTGGTTCGGCATGAACAACCTGTTGCCGCTGTCGCCCAACTACGGCGGCACGCTGGCCGCTTTCGCCAAGATATTTTACCTGTGGGGCATAACCTTCATCATCGGTGCCATCGGCCTGTATCTGTATCTCCCGGCACCGAGCGGCCTCGGTGTGCTCAACATGTGGATAGCTCTGCCGCTGATTTGTGTCGCCGTGCTGTTTGCGATGAAACTCGCGGCGTTCGGCGACATGAAGGCCAACATCAACAAGCAGTTCGCCATTTTCAGCAACAAGCACACCTGGTCGATGACCGCGCTTTACATCGTGACCTTCGGTTCCTTCATCGGTTTTTCGATGGCCTTGCCGTTGTCCATCACGGTGATTTTCGGCGTACAACACATTCCGGATCCTGTGACTGGTGTGATGGCGCATACTCTGAAGAACCCGAATGCGCCTTCTGCACTGGTGTATGCCTGGATCGGCCCGTTCGTCGGCGCGCTGATCCGTCCGGTGGGCGGCTGGATCGCGGACAAGGTCGGCGGTTCCATCGTCACCCAGGTTATTTCGGCGGTGATGGTGGTGTCTTCCGCCGCGGTGGGCTATGTGATGCTGCTGGCCTACAAGTCGGCGACGCCGGAAGAGTATTTCATGATTTTCATGGTACTGTTTGTGGTGTTGTTTGCTGCTACCGGGCTGGGTAACGGCTCCACGTTCCGCACCATCGGCGTGATCTTCGACCGCCAGCAGGCAGGCCCGGTGCTCGGCTGGACTTCCGCCGCAGCCGCTTACGGCGCATTCATCGCCCCGGTGGTGATCGGCGGGCAGATCAAGGCGGGTTCGCCGGAAAATGCGATGTATGGTTTCGCGATTTTCTACGCGGTGTGCCTGGTGTTGAACTGGTGGTTCTATTTGCGCAAAGGCTCCGAAATCAAGAACCCGTAAAGGGATTTATGGGGGGCGGCCTGTGACCGTATCACGGCACGGGCTAGCCCGCAAAGGATGGCGGTCGCGGCGGGCTCGCTTTGACTCTGGCAACTCCGGCGGAACATGGTGGGCAAGCTGTCCGAAAATGAGAATCGGGAGATGAAGCGCATCGACTTGAGTCACGGGTAAATAAAACGATGTAATACGCATTGGGGAGGCTTAGGCCTTCCCTCTTTTTTCCGGGAGCAACTTTTGTTAAACCCAGATAATCCATTTGGACGTAGGTTCGGGCTTCAGCCCGACATGTCGGGTTAAAACCCGACCTACAACCCATTGATTTTGCAATGCCTCAAGAGCTAATGAACTATCTGGGTTAAACACAGTTTATCCTGAGCCTGTCGAAGGGCCGGTATGACGTAATTTCTCCAATGGATTGCACGGGTTAAATCGTGATAAGAAAAAAAGATCAACGGGGCTCGCTGGGCGCGGGCAGCGACAGTTCGGCAGGCGCATTCAGTCTGAGATACAGTTCTGCCGATATTGCGGAATGGGATGTTGAGGACAATGCTTTCTGGGAATTGAAGGGCAGGCAAATTGCCAATCGCAACCTGTGGATTTCGATCCCCAACCTGCTGTGCGGCTTCGCCGTCTGGCTGATGTGGGGCATGATCACGGTGCAAATGTTCAACCTCGGATTTCCCTTCAAGCCGGCCGAGTTGTTTACTCTGACCGCGATTGCCGGGCTGATGGGCGCGACCTTCCGTATTCCCGCATCGTTTTTCATCCGCCTGTGCGGTGGGCGCAACACCATCTTTCTTACTTCTGCGCTGCTGATTATTCCGGCCATCGGGGCGGGCATCGCGTTGCAGGATCAAACCACGCCGCTGATCGTGTTCCAGCTATGGGCATTTTTGTCCGGTATAGGCGGCGGCAACTTTGCCTGTTCGATGTCCAACATCAGCGGTTTTTACCCGAAGCGCTTGCAAGGCACCGCCTTGGGACTTAACGCCGGGCTGGGCAACTTTGGCGTGACCACCATGCAGATTTTGATCCCGCTGGTGATGACCGCCGGGGTCTTTGCCGCGTTTGGTGGCGAGCCGATGACGTTGCAGAAGGATAGCGGTTGGATCTTCGGCAAGATTCTCGCCGGTACGCCCACCTTCATCCAGAACGCCGGCTTTATCTGGGCGGCGATACTGATTCCTCTGGTGATTGCCGCCTGGTTCGGTATGAACAACCTGTTGCCGCTGTCACCCAACTACGGCGGCACACTGTCGGCTTTCATCAAGATAGGCTACTTGTGGGGGCTGACCTCCATCGTTGGCGCCGTCGGGCTCTACCTGTATCTTCCGGAACCGACCGGACTCGGTCTGCTCAACATGTGGGTGGCCTTGCCGCTGATCATGATCGTCATGCTGTTTGTGATGAAGCTCGCGGCGTTCGGCGAGATGAAAGCCGGCATCAACAAACAGTTTGCCATTTTCAGCAACAAGCATACCTGGTCGATGTCCGCGCTCTACCTCGTCACCTTCGGTTCGTTCATCGGCTTCTCGATGGCCTTGCCGTTGTCCATCACGGTGATTTTCGGTGTGCAGCATGTGATAGACCCTGCGACGGGTTTGATGGAGCATACCCTGAAGAATCCCAATGCGCCCTCCGCCATGGTTTATGCCTGGATCGGCCCGTTCGTCGGCGCGCTGATCCGCCCGGTGGGCGGCTGGATTGCCGACAAGATCGGCGGCTCTATCGTCACCCAGATCATCTCGGCAGTGATGGTGGTTTCCTCCGCAACAGTGGGCTACGTGATGTTGCTGGCCTACAAGTCGGCGACACCGGAAGATTATTTTATGGTTTTTATGGCGCTGTTTGTAATCCTGTTTGCCGCCACCGGATTGGGCAACGGCTCCACCTTCCGCACCGTGGGTGTGATTTTTGACCGGCAACAAGCCGGGCCGGTGCTCGGCTGGACATCCGCCGTGGCCGCATATGGCGCGTTCATCGCTCCCGTGGTGATCGGCGGGCAGATCAAGTCCGGTACGCCGGAAAACGCCATGTACGGCTTCGCGATTTTTTACGCGGCATGCCTTGTTTTGAATTGGTGGTTTTACTTGCGCAGCGGCTCCGAAATCAAGAGCCCGTAAGCTACCCGAAAATGATAGCCAAGCCATGGGTTATCAGGGCGAACCTTCTCGTAGAGCGTCATGCTGCGCCCCTCTACCGATACACTGGCGCGCAACAGATGCCACATCCGACCAGTCGACCACGACCAACACCTGCTCGATCCCGCCCAGCCACTGTTTGGCCACTTCATGGTAAATCGTCGCTCTGGCCGCATGCAGGGCTTCATTGCCAAGCAGCCGGTCAATGCGTTTGACGCGGTGACGCATCGCAGCCGCAGACTCTACCGAACGGGCAAGCTGGCTCAAGCTCAAACGTCCACCTCCCAGCGCGCCGCACACCGCCGCCTTGACCCCTTCCGCCTGTTTCGCATGAAGACACAGCAGGCAGTCTTTCAACATTTCGTCTACAATCTTTTTGCATGCATGGTCCGCCTCCATCGACGTTTGGTCACCGAGATGGAGGCTATATCGGCATCATGCATGCCATTCTTGATGCTTAACTTGTTGATCATCAGTGGGTATTTGAGGGGAAACCTCAGCCTCAGCCACCTTTTGCAAAGCATGTCCTGAGCTTGCCGAAGTGGGGGGAAGCGCCCGGCGCGCAGGGGTGGTTGGACGTTGGTATCTGCCGGGGGAGATTTTTCGATCTGAGTAGTTGCAATTATTCTGATAAGGACTTTGCTGTCAGGGAATTTCTTGGCGGTGCGAAAAAGAAATATTTGAATGTTTCACAGCCTCTGTGTGGTTACAACAAATTCAAGATTGTCGTGATTCAATGCAATTCATAGTTCGCTACTGGTCATCTCTTCTGCCCGCAGACTTCCGCAAAGTGGATGGTTCGCCGCGCCTCGCCGATTATTCGATCCACCCGCCCACCAGGCTGGGTTTGCACAATGCAATGCTTTCTTATCACGACCGCGTGGAAATTCTCAGTGCGTATGGTGAGCAATACGAATGCGAAGTGTATGTGGTGGAAGGCATAAATTCTTATGTGTTGACGCAGGAGCTGGCTATCAGCTTGTTCGAAACATTGCCTAACGGGGAAGTGAAATGGATCACCATTCGTGAATTTTTGCTGCCCCAAGATGATGCGGCGCACTATTCTGCACATCATGGTGAGAGCCTGCACGATCAGCAGCTCCATATGTTTGAATACACGCAAGAACCGGATGAGGATGTGCCAACCCATCATTTTGATATCGATGTCTGATGGGGTGCGCTATGCCCTCAAGGTGTGCATCGGCGACCAAGCGAACCGGTATCCCTTCTCATTTCACCCCGGAAAATATTCTATATCCTGAACTGCGCCACCGCAGCCTGTAGCGAGTCGGCAGACTCCCGCAGTTGGGTGGATGCATTGGCGACATCCTGGATAGCGACGGCATTTTGTTCCGACATGGTGGCGATTTTTTCCACGTTGGAGGCGATCAGGCCGCTGGACGCGCTTTGCTGCTGGAGCGCGGCGGAAATGCTGTTGACCGCGTCCACCACCCGATCCGAGCCGCTGCTGATTTCGCCCATCGCCTTGCCTGCCTCGCCGGCCATCGCCACCCCCGTATCGACGCGTTGCTGCCCTTGATGCATGGTTTCCACGGCGTGTTTCGTTTCGGACTCGATGGCGCCGATCATGGTGGTGATTTCATCGGTGGATTTGGCGGTGCGCTCGGCGAGTTTTCTGACCTCGTCGGCCACCACGGCAAATCCGCGCCCCTGCTCGCCGGCGCGCGCCGCCTCGATGGCCGCGTTGAGCGCCAGCAGGTTGGTCTGGTCGGCAATGTCCTTGATCACGCCGGCAATCGTGGAAATGTTGGCGGAGTGTTCGCCCAGGGAAAGAATCCGCTGGGATGATTGGTTCACGCTTTCGGCAATATTGCCCATTTCCGCCGAAGCCTGGCTCACGATGCCGGCGCCGCGCTTGGCGGTTTCGCCGGCTTCCTGGGCCAGAGCAAAGGAATCGCGGGCGCTTTCGGCCATGTGCTCGATACTGGTAGTCAGCTCTTCCACTGCCGCAGCGGCCGAGGTCGCCGCTTCGCTCTGTTGCCCGGATTGGCTGGCCACGTTGTTGGAGGTGGCGGAAAGGGACGTAGATAGTTCGGTAATGCGTTGGGCGTTGCGGGTGATATTGCCGATCATCTGGCGCAGGGATTCCTGCATGTGGCCCAGCGCATTGAGCAAGATGCCGATTTCATCTTCGCGGCTGGTGTGAACGCGACTGGACAGGTCGCCGCTGGCGATTTTCCCGGCGGCGGCAACCGCCTCGTTCAACGGGTTGATGACCAGCGAGCGCGACAGCCAGAACAGCAGGCCCATCAGAACGCCGCCCAGCACCACGCCTAGCAACACTACGGTGATGACGGATTTTTTGACCGCGTCGCTCACTTCGTTCTTGGGATAGGCCGCGACGATCTCGAAGCCCCAGGGGGCGAAGGTTTCGCGTTTGAGCTCCCAGCCCTGGATGCTGCCGCCCGCAACACCCAGAACGGTTTCTGGGGGGGTGTTTTCGGAATGGAAGCGCGCCTTGCCCTTGTCGTCCAGCAGCGCGATGAAGCCGCCGTTGAGGATGCGGCTCTTGGAGATGGATTGCTGCAAAGATTGCATGTCGATCTTGTAGCCCACGTACCAGATACCGGCAACGCCTTTCTGGGCGTCGAACATCGGTTCATAGCCGGTGAGGAAGGGGTTGCCGAGGATATCCACCTGTCCGTAGAAGGCCTGGCCAGAGCGGATCGCCTTGATGGCCTTGCCGTTGGGGTCGAGTACCGTGCCGATGGCGCGCTTGCCGTCGCTTTTTTTCACGTTGGTGCTGATGCGCACAAACTCTTCGCCGGACTTTGAAAATATCGTGGCGGTGCCGCCCTGGCTGGAGGTTACGCCATCCACCAGTTCGAAGCGGTGAGCCTGGGGCTGGGTGCCAAAAATCAGGTCGGGCGGCGTCTTGCCTTCGACTTCCACCGGATTGCCCTGGTGCGGAATGCCGATCGCACCGCCGCGTTCGATGAGCAGTTTCATCGAGCCCTTCACGCGCTCCATCATGATGGCGTCGGTGACGGCAAGAATTTGTCCTATGTTGGAGAGTTTCTCCTGGCTTTCGCTCTGGGCGGACTGCTCGATGCTGCGGCTGTTGTTGATGGAAATGGCCGCGACCAGAATAAGCGTGGTGACGACGACAAGAACTGAAACGGGCAAGATGAATTTTGCCTGAAGGCTGCGGGAAATCATGCGAAAGGCTCCTCGTTTATTGGTGGCTTATTGAACCCGGATAATCCATTTGGGCGTAGGTCGGGCTTCAGCCCGACATGTCGGGTTAAAACCCGACCTACAACCCATTTATTTTGCAATGCCTCAAGGGCTAATGAACTATCTGGGTTGAAGTCTAATCCTCTGAAACCCTTTGCAAACGGTGTTGCCAGCGTGGGCGGCAACACGGCTTGAAGCCTGGGGGCGCATCCGGTATCCATCCGGCATCGCTGCGAAACAGCCTTCCGGCAGGATTCCTGGATTATCTGGCAGGGATTATCTGGCGCAGGCCGGATTAAACGCCATTTTCGGATTCGCGGCAAGCGCCCTGCCTAATGTATAATGCGCGACTTTGAAAATTACCCCACTACGAGGAAATTATGCCTATTTATACTTATGGCTGTTCCAGTTGCGGTTTGCAAAAAGATGTATTGCAAAAACTGAGCGATGCGCCGCTCACCGTTTGCCCGGAATGCGGCAAGGAAACTTTTACCAAGCAGTTGACCTCCGCAGGCTTTCAGTTGAAAGGCAGCGGCTATTACGCCACCGATTTCAAGGACAGTGGCAAAGCCGAACCCAAGGCCGAACCCGCTTGCGCGCCTGCTTGCGCCAGCGCCAGCTCCTGCCCGGTGGCGGGCGGCGCGGCCTGATGCCTGGAAATGTAACGATGTCTGGAAGCGGCACGATGCCTGGAAATAACCCGATGTGTGGGAATGCCCCGCCGTCTGGAAATGCCCTGTCGTCTGGAAATATTGGCGCATGAAAAAATATCTCCTCACCGGCCTGCTGGTCTGGGTTCCGCTCGGCATCACCTTCTGGGTGCTGGATTTAACCATCGGCACCATGGATCAGACCTTGCTGCTGCTGCCGGAACAATGGCATCCGGACCGGCTGTTGGGCATACATATTCCCGGCTGGGGAATCATCCTGACGTTTTTGATCGTGCTGACCACCGGCTTGCTGGTACGCAACGTGTTTGGCCAACGCTTGTGGACCTATTCGGAAAAAGTCATGCTGCACGTGCCGTTTGTCGGCAGTATCTACAAGGGCGTGAAGCAGGTCAGCGATACCCTGCTGTCCGGCAACGGCAACTCGTTCCGCAAGGTGCTGCTGGTGCGTTATCCCCATCCACAAGCCTGGTCGCTGGCATTTCAGACCAGTGTGCCGGGCAAGGTGAGCAACCTGTTCGATGAGGAATATGTCGCGGTGTTTATCCCCACCACGCCCAGCCCGGTGAACGGCTTTTACTTCTATGTGCGCAAGGCGGATACCATCGAGCTGGACATGACGGTGGACGTGGCGTTGCGCACCATCGTCTCGATGGGGGTGGTCGCCACGCCGGAAGAGATGCAGTCCCAAATACTTTCTACCGGGACGCTTGCAAACCGGGCGATTCACCCCAATTAACCCCGAATATTTTTCAAAACTATAAATTCAACCATGCGAACTCATTACTGCGGACTGCTCAACACCGACCAACTCGATCAAACCGTGAGCCTGTGCGGCTGGGCGCACCGTCGCCGCGACCACGGCGGGGTGATCTTCATCGACCTGCGTGACCGCGAAGGACTGGCGCAGATCGTCTGTGATCCGGACCGGCCGGAGATGTTCAAGATTGCCGAATCGGTGCGCAACGAGTTCGTGCTGCGTGTCACCGGCAAGGTGCGTCGCCGCCCGGCGGGCACCACTAATACCAACATCGGCAGCGGCGAGATCGAGGTGCTGTGCCACGAGATCGAAGTGTTGAACACCTCGGTCACGCCGCCGTTCCAGCTCGACGATGAGAACCTGTCCGAGAACGTGCGCCTGACCCATCGCGTCATCGACCTGCGCCGCCCGCAGATGCAGAAGAATCTGATGCTGCGCTACAAGGTGGCGATGGCGTTCCGCCGCTTTCTCGACAGTCGCGGCTTTATCGACATCGAAACGCCGATGCTGACCAAGTCCACGCCGGAAGGCGCGCGCGATTATCTGGTGCCGTCGCGCGTGCATCCGGGCGAATTCTTCGCGCTGCCGCAGTCGCCGCAGTTGTTCAAGCAATTGCTGATGGTGGCCGGCTTCGACCGCTATTACCAAATCACCAAATGTTTCCGCGACGAGGACTTGCGCGCCGACCGCCAGCCGGAATTCACCCAGGTGGATATCGAGACTTCGTTCCTGAACGAGACGCAGATCACCGCGCTGATGGAAGAACTGATCCGCACCGTGTTCAAGGAAGCGCTGGATGTTGATCTGCCCAACCCGTTCCCACGCATGACTTATGCGGAAGCGATGCGGCGCTACGGTTCCGACAAGCCGGATCTGCGCATCACCCTGGAGCTGACCGAAGTCACCGACGCGGTGAAGGATGTCGCGTTCAAGGTGTTTGCCGGTGTTGCCAGCTCGGAGAATGGTCGTGTGGCCGCGCTGCGTATTCCCAACGGCGCAAGCCTGACCCGTGGCGAGATCGACGCCTATACCGAGTTCGTGAAAATTTACGGCGCGAAGGGGCTGGCCTACATCAAGATCAACGATGTGACGCAGCTCAACGAGACCGGCCTGCAATCGCCGATCGTGAAAAATCTTCACGAAGCGGCGCTGAAGACCATCATCGAGCGCACCGGCGCGCAAAACGGCGACCTGATTTTTTTCGGTGCCGACAAGACCAAGATCGTCAACGACGCGCTTGGCGCGTTGCGCAGCAAGATCGGCCACGAGAAGGGCTACGTTAACGGCAAGGCGTGGGAGCCGCTGTGGGTGGTGGATTTCCCGATGTTCGAATACGATGAGGAGGCCAAGCGCTGGAATGCCTGCCATCATCCGTTCACCGCGCCCAAGGACGAGCACCTCGCAATGCTGGAAAGCGATCCGGGCCGTTGCCTGGCGAAGGCTTACGACCTGGCCTTGAACGGCTCGGAACTCGGCGGCGGTTCGGTGCGTATCCACAAGGAAGCGGTGCAGTCGCAGGTGTTCCGCGCGCTCAACATCGGCGCGGAAGAAGCACAGCTCAAGTTCGGCTTCCTGCTCGACGCGCTGCAATACGGCGCGCCGCCGCACGGCGGGCTGGCGTTCGGGCTGGACCGTATTGTCACCATGATGACCGGTTCGGAGTCGATCCGCGACGTGATCGCCTTCCCCAAGACGCAGCGCGCACAATGCCTGCTGACCCAGGCGCCGAGTCCGGTGGATGAACGGCAACTGCGCGATTTGCATATCCGCTTGCGCCAGCAGGTGCAGACTACGGCGGAAGTCAGCAAGGATTGACGGTGGCTCGCTCGCTGCGGTTCTGGTGGGTATTGCTGGCGGCGCTGTTGTGGCTGTCGCCCGGACAGGCCGAGCCGGTGGTGCAGTCCGGCCTGCCGGTTATCGCGGTGACCGAGCTGCCCGCCGAGGCGCGCGACACCCTGCGGGCCATCAAGCAGGGCGGGTCGTTCGCTTATGATCGCGACGGCGTGGTGTTCAAGAACTACGAGCGCATCTTGCCGAAACAGCCGCGCGGCTATTACCGCGAATATACGGTCAAGACGCCCGGTGTGCGCCATCGCGGCGCGCGGCGCATCGTGTGTGGCTTACCGGTCGAGTGTTATTACAGCGCCGATCATTATCAATCTTTTAAACGCATCAGAGAATAACCATGAATTCGCTGACACAACAATTGAACGACATCGCTGCGGCAGGCAGCTATACGCTGCAATGCGGCGTGGACGAGTTGCGCGCCGCCGCCAATGACGCGCATTTCGCGCTGTTCGATGCCGATCTCAAGGGGATCAAGGGCAAGCAGAATTTGCTCAACGCGCTGGCGCAAGCCGCCGCTTTTCCGCCCGAATTCGGCGCGAACTGGGATGCGTTGACCGATGCGCTGTGCGATCTGTCGTGGCATGGCAATGTGTCGGGTTACGTGCTGTTGTTGCGCAACGCCAGCGATACCTTGGGTTTGTCCATGAACGACCGCGAGATTGCACAGGATATCCTGGCCGATACGGTGGTGTATTGGCGGCAGCGCAACAAGGCTTTCTGGGTGTTTTTCGTCTAACGGGCATGGCGAGTGCCACACCTGATAATGAACTTGCCATGCCCGTTTCCCTCACCCCAACCCTCTGGTGGGACAACTAGCCATTCGACTAAGCCCGCAAGCGGGCAAGTCGCTGGTTATCCCGCGAGCGGGGAGAGCGAAGCGAGGGGGGCGGAGCCGGGCAAGCGAATCGCTGCGCGAGTTTTGCATTAACACGCATGACGCGCTACAAACAGCCGGTCTCGGTGCTGGTGGTGATCTTTACCTCATGTCTCGAAGTACTGTTGCTGGAGCGCGCCGATCATCCCAATTACTGGCAGTCGGTCACCGGCAGTTGTGAGCCGGGCGAGACGCCGCGCGATACGGCGCTGCGCGAAGTAGGCGAGGAGACCGGGCTGGATGCCTCGCAATATGCACTGAGCGACTGGCAATTGCAAAATGTCTACGAAATTTACCCGCACTGGCGTCACCGTTACCCTCCCGGCATCACGCACAACACCGAGCATGTGTTCGGCCTGCAACTGCCGCATCCCGCAGCTATCCGATTGGCGCCGCGCGAGCACTTGAACTTTCAGTGGCTGGCGTGGCAGG
The DNA here is from genome assembly GCA_030700315.1 of Gallionella sp. Taxonomy (GTDB): domain Bacteria; phylum Pseudomonadota; class Gammaproteobacteria; order Burkholderiales; family Gallionellaceae; genus Gallionella. Next base: position 7,052 of record JAUYJO010000154.1, on the reverse strand, counting down.
ATGCGGCGCAGAAAGTTTTTTCACCGAGCAACCGCGCGGCGATTTTACAATTGGCGGAAAGATACGCCCCCTTTGCAAAAGGGGGCAGCGAACGAAGTGAGCGGGGGATTTAAAGGGCGGAGAGCTTCATGGAATCCTATGAGAGGAGATTGAAACAGTTTTCCAGGGGGCTTCGTTCAAATATGACGGATGCGGAATTGCATTTGTGGCAGCGCTTGCGCAGCAAGCAGCTTTGCGGGGTTCAGTTTTACCGGTAAAAACCGCTGCTGTCGTTTATTGTCGACTTCTACTGCCCGAGAGCGAAGCTGGTGATTGAGCTGGATGGTGCGCAACACTTTGAAGCGGCGTATCAGATCAGGGATGCTGAACGCGATAATCAATTGGCAAATATTGGGCTCAAAGTCCTGCGCTTCGATGACAGGCAGGCGTTGATGGAGGCTGGCGCGGTGCTTGAGGTGATTTATGCCGAGGTGGTGCGGAGGTTGGAAGGAAATTCAAATCCCCCCTAACCCCCTTTTTCAAAGTGGGGAATCACATGGCTAGCGTTGCAAAGAGAGAGTCACATGGCTAGTTTTGCAAAGAAAAAATGCATGGATCACTTCATGTAAATAGGCGGATTCCACATAGCCCCCCTTTGCAAAAGGGGGCAGCGAACGAAGTGAGCGGGGGATTTACCCAGTTGGTGGACAAACTGAAAGAAACGAATATGCAGGAAAACATCATCCATATCCCCTACGAACACCCCGATACCGCGCAGGCCGCTTGCCGCACGGTGCAGGCGTGGGCGAGGAAGCCGCGCGAACCGGCTCCCGCAGAGAAGGCTGAGCTGATCGCGCATATCAAGCGCATGTTGCGCGAGCAGGATGCGGTGCTGGTGGCGCATTATTACGTGCATCCCGACTTGCAGGATCTGGCGGAGGAGACCGGCGGCATTGTCTCCGATTCGCTGGATATGGCCAACTTCGGCCACCAGCATCCGGCCAAAACCATCGTGGTCGCCGGCGTGCGTTTCATGGGCGAGACCGCAAAAATTCTCAACCCGGAGAAGCGCGTACTGATGCCCGATCTGGAGGCGGAGTGCTCGCTTGATTTGGGTTGTCCGGCGGATGAATTCAGCGCCTTCTGCGATGCGCATCCCGACCGTACCGTGGTGGTGTACGCCAACACCAGTGCGGCGGTGAAGGCGCGCGCTGACTGGATGGTGACCAGTTCCATCGCGCTGCCGGTGGTCAAACATCTCAAGGAGCAGGGCAAGAAAATTCTGTGGGCGCCGGACCGGCATCTCGGCAGCTACGTGCAGGAGCAAAGTGGCGCGGACATGCTGCTGTGGCAGGGCTCGTGCGTGGTGCATGACGAATACAAGGCGCAGGAGCTGATCGAGCTGAAGGCGCAACATCCGCAAGCCAAAGTGCTGGTGCACCCGGAAGCGCCGCGCGCGGTGGTCATGCTGGCGGATGTGGTCGGCTCCACGACTCAGCTCATCAAGGCATCGCAGCAATCCGATGCCAGGGAATTCATCGTCGCGACCGACAACGGCATCCTGCACAAGATGCGCACCCTGTCGCCGCGCAAAGTGTTTATCGAAGCGCCCACCGCCGGGCATGGCGCCACCTGCATCAGTTGCAGCCATTGCCCGTGGATGGCGATGAACGGCCTGCTCAACCTCGCCGAAGTGCTGGAGGCCGGGAAAAACGAAATTCTTGTCGATCCGGCGATCATTCCGCGCGCCGTGCAGCCGATCAAACGTATGCTGGATTTTGCCAGACAGATCAATCTGCCGACACGCGGTATCGGCAACGCCTGATTCCGTTGGATAACTCAGGCATTCTTATTAATAGGTAAACCCCCGGCTTTGCCGGGGGTAATTTAACTTGTGCATGCAGAGAGAAGTAAGTATTGACCGTCCGAACTTGTTGGGATAGAGCGGACCGAATTGATGCGGCATCAGACCTCAATAAAAAGGAGTAAATATAATGATGCACTGGAGCTTGGGTTTCCCCGGTTGGCGCATCGTTGCGCGGCTCGGGATGCCGATCAAAATCAAAATCGACGTTTTCCGCGACACCGATGCGGGAGTGTATTTCGCTACCTGCAACACCCTTGGTTTGGCTGTGGAGGCGGAAAGCCTTGATGGCTTGATGGATGAAATTCACGGCGCGGTTCCGGTTTTGCTGGAACTTGCCCACTCCTCGGTGCGCGAACCCAAGACAGACATTCGCCTGCATGATGACCTCGCGGCCGCATGAATGGCTATGAGGCACAGATAAAAAAGCTGCTCACCGAATACGGCTGGCGCTTCATCCGCCCCGGCAAAGGCTCTCACGAAATATGGGCGAAAGACGCTGCCCAGCAGACCATCACGAAAGGGTGTAAGGGATACAGAAATTACAAACGTACCGTTTGGTCATGAGTCTCACGATGATGTAGGTCGGGATTCATCCCGATGGGGTTGGGTTATGCGACGCTCTGTCGGGATGAATCCCGACCTACGAAACCCGCCCCCGGTTCATAAAAGGTACTTTTACAATTTCTGCATCCCTAAATCGCGGCATCTTGCAAACATCATACTCAAACAGTGCGGCATACCGCACAAGTTTTAGTCTGGGCGCGCCTCAATCCACGTTCGCAAAGATATACTTCACCTCCGGTAAGGCGTTATCACCGCCCACCGCCAGATAAGCGGTGCGTGTCCACAAGCGAATTAAAGGGGCCAGGCTCGCATTAGCTCGCAAGGGCGAGATATTATTGCGCCGAATGAATGCTTTTCGATTCTCGTTTTTTCAGCGGCGTGAAAATCAGAATCTCATCACAAGCTGGATTCGGATTACCTTTTCTACTTCCCGAGGAGACCTCAGTAGTCGAATTGTTTTTGGTGAAGCCCCTGGAGCAGAATTCTATTGATTTGAGCTGATGTTGGTTACAATTGCGCAACTCTTCAATAACAGAGGTTTGCCATGCCAACCATCAGTATGTTTTTTGGTGTCATCATTCGTATGTATTTTACGATGACAAGCAACATCATGCGCCGCACATTCATGCAGAGTGCCAAGATCAGCAAGCCGTTTACTTGATCGAAACAGGTGAACGTCTCTCGGGCAACATGCCGCCCAACAAAGAAAAATTGATTCAGGCATGGATGCTCATTCATAAGGAAGACCTGCTGACTGATTGGGGTTTGGCCGTTAAAGGCGAAGAGCTTTTTCGCATTGATCCGTTGCGCTAGGAAATGACATGAATCCCTATATTTCAACCGTCCTGCCACTAGAAAACCATGAACTTCTGCTCACATTTACCAATGGCGAGCAGCGCGTTTTCGATACCAAACCTTATTTGGACAAAGGTGTATTCAAACGCTTGCGCGAACGCAACACATTCATGGGTGCGCGCGTTGTCGCTGGCTCGGTTGAATGGCCGGGCGAGATAGACCTCAGTTACGACACGCTCTATTTGGGAAGCCACCCTGCTGCGGGGTGAAAGGTACAAATTACAGGCACAAATTACAAATGGTAATCTTCTTGGAGCATAATGCGTAAAACTTAACCAAGGAGTTCAATCATGGCGCTGGCTGTTCGTCAACAAATGGTGGTTGATCAAAATCACACCATTCATCTGCAAAGCTCGGAACTCAGGCCGGGTAGTAAAGTGGAGGTGATTGTGCTGGTGGAGAGCGAGGCGCGGCAAGCCTTGGAGAAGCCGGTGTCCTTTCTGGATGGAGCGCAAAAACTTTCTATTGATGCGCCACCTGATTTTTCGGCTACGTTTGAGAAAAATCTTTATGGGCAGGCAACTGATGCCTGAATTGATTTCAGAGAAGGCGGTGTTCCTCGACACGGGTTTTGCCATTGCGCTGGCCTCGCCGCGCGACCGTTATCATGGCAGGGCTGTTCAACTGGCCGGTGACCTGAAAGCATCGGGATCTGCCATCACCACCACACGCGCTGTGTTGCTTGAAATCGGTGCGGCACTGGCTAAAGTTTCTTATCGCGGTGCGGCTGTTTCCATCATCGACATGCTGGAAAACGATCCCGATGTGGAAATCGTCTCTTTGATCGATAACTTGTTCGCTGAGGCATTTGATCTTTTTCGCGGACGTTTGGACAAGGATTGGAGCCTGACGGATTGCATGTCTTTTGTGGTCATGCGGCAACTCGGCATTCAAGCTGCATTGGCGGCAGACATCCACTTTCAGCAGGCTGGCTTCAAGGCGTTGTTGTTGGAAACGTAAATCGCCCGGAGGTAACGATCGGTTTCACTCATATTTTTTAAAAACAATTCAACTCCGGTACCTTTGGTCGGTTCACGGTTTTCAATCTACCCTACTGTGCCATTCAGCCGCATTTGACACAAATATAGCAACCCGCTATATTCCCTCCCCAATGAACGTCATCAAGAAGAAAACGCTGGATGGCTATGCCGTCCGCCATGCTGATGCTGCAGAGCCGCTTGCGAGTTGGCGGAAGATATTCGAGAAGACGGGTTTCGCAGACATCCATGCCGTGCGCGCTGTATTGCCGACCGCGGATTTTGCCGACCCGTACACGGTATTCAATATCAAGGGCAACAACTATCGGCTGATAACGATCATCCACTACCGGTTTCAGCGGGTTTATATCAAGGATTTTCTCACCCATGCCGAATACGACCAGTGGAACAAGGATCGCAAAAGGAGTAAACGAAAATGAGCATAGTCGCTGAACGTCATCTCGATCTCGCCTCGGTGCAATCTGCCTGGCAGGGATTGAACAAGCTCGTGCCGCTCGGCACGATCACCGGCGAAAAGGATTACAAGCGCCGCGTATCGGTGATGGATGAGTTGCTCGACCGCATCGGCGCGAACGAATCGCACCGCCTGATGCCGCTGCTCGATCTCGTAACCAAAGAGGTCGAAGCCTACGAAACGAAGCAGCAAACAATGCCTGAAGCCACGCCCGCCCAAGCACTTGCCTTTCTGATGGAAGAGCACAACCTCAAGCAAACCGATCTGGCTGCGGAGCTGGGTGGGCAAAGTATCGTCTCCGCTATTCTTAACGGTAAGCGCGAACTCAATATGCGCCAAGTGAAGGCGCTGGCAATGCGTTTTAACGTATCACCTGTTGTGTTTCTGTGATGCGAAGTTGAAGGGCCGGAAATGAAGTTAAAGGGCCAGAAATAATGGCTCGTCAGTAAAATGAGTGCCATTGGCGCCGGAGTCGAATTGTCCCTGAGATTTTCCAACAGGTGGAGCGGGCGACCGGAATCCAACCGGCTCATCGGGATGGTCTCCCTTCAGGCTCTGAAGGCCTGCGTGCTACCGTTACACCACGCCCGCATCATGCTGGGATTCTACCTTTTTTTACATTCTCGCGAATACTTATGACCGCACCGCGCCTGCGTTACTTGCACCAATGGGTTGCAGCCTTGTCCACTCATGTCGGTGCGTGGTCGCTGGCGAAACCACCCAAGGGGCGCACTGCGGAATCGCTCCCGCCGCCTTTGCTGCTGCTGGCTTTGCGCGGCGAGGGGGTTTTGCGCACGCGCTTTTGTGACTGGGCGGACGATTCGCCGCTGGCCATGATGCCGGATCAGGTGTTGGCGTTGTGGGCCAGTTTGTGGGATGACGGCGCGGAAATCCGGCATTTGTGCGAGCGCATCGGCCTCGCGCGGCTTGCCAGCGAACATGCCGCAATCCCCGTGCCCACCTGGTTGGTGCAGCGCAGTTTGTACGCTTGCTTTATCGCCAATCTGGCGGATGAAGACCGGCAGGATTTATTGTTGCTGGCTACGGACAGAATTTTTGCCATGGCGCTTGCACGCCAGTTTCCCCATCTGGCCGCCGCACCGGAGCGCGTGACTTTATCCACTTTGCAGCAACGGGCGCATACGCATATACAAAAGTCGATTGGCATGCCGGTCAAGTTGCGCGAGCGTTTTACTACCGATGAAATTGAAGCGCACTTTGCCTTGCGCGCCTCGGTAAATAAGGGATGCTGGCAGGAGCTATTTGAATGCCACGGTACACGCCTCAACCCGTTAAAGCGGGAGGCGTATCAGGCTGTGGCGGAGATGGATGCCGAGTCGCTAAGGGCGAATTGCTTGATAGGCGATAACCACGGTCGGATTCAGTTGAGGCGCTGCAATAGGCAATCGGGATGGATATCGCTCTCCACAGACCAATGATTGCGGCGAATCCGAGAAGAAGGGGGCCAGGCTCAAATTCAGAATCCATATTGCTTTTTTGCCTGTTCGCTGTAAACTAATCAGCGTTAGTTCACTGTGAGGTCGCCATGCTTACCGTCAATATTCACGATGCAAAAACCCAGCTTTCCAAGCTGGTGGATCAAGCCGCCCAAGGCGAGGCATTCATTATCGCCAAGGCGGGTAAGCCGATGGTGAAGGTTGTTCCGCTGGGCAAGGCTGATGCGGGTACGGCAAATCGTTTGGGTTTTATGGCCGGCGAGTACTCCGTGCCGGACGATTTCGACCAGATGGGCAGCGGCGAGATCGAGAGTTTTTTTTCGGGTGGCAAATCTTGATTCTGCTGCTCGACACCCACCTTCTGCTGTGGGCGGCTGGCGAGCCGCAGCGGCTCTCTGCCAAAGCGCGCGCCTTGCTCCTCGATCCCTCCAATCAGCTCGTTTTCAGTTCCGCCAGTCTGTGGGAGATCAGTATCAAGAACGGGCTTGAACGCTCCGACTTCAATGTCGATCTGCGCCGTTTGTGGCGCATGCTGCTGGTAAATGGCTATCGCGAATTGCCTGTCACGAGCGAGCACACCATCGAGGTGAACGATCTTCCGCCTTTGCACAAAGACCCATTCGATCGCATCCTCGTGGCTCAAGCCCGTGTGGAGGGCTGGACGCTGCTCACGGCGGACAAGGCTGTAGCGAAATATGGGGATGGGGTGGAGAGAGTATAAAGCGGTTCGGAAACACTTAGGGATGCAGAAATTGTAAAAGTACCTTTTATGAGCACGGGTGGGTTTCGTAGGTCGGGATTCATCCCGACAGAGCGCCGCATAACCCAACCCCGTCGGGATGAATCCCGACCTACATCATCGTGAGGTTCATGGCCAA
>JAUYJO010000153.1 GCA_030700315.1 Gallionella sp. | reverse complement strand
CAACTTCGGTCGTTATCGCGCGGTTTTTTTGCGCCGCTGTTGTCAGGCGCGGGGTGCAGCATGTCGAACTGCACCCCGTCCCAGTTCCAGCTTTCGCCGTCCTGGCAGCGCCTTGACTCCCCTCTCCCGTTCGCGGGAGAGGGGTTGGGGGAGAGGGTTGGCGATTGCAGCAGCGGGTGTGCGGCGGGCAGCGAGGACGAGACCCAGCCGACCGGCAGCGCCTGCATGATCGACGCGGCGCCGCCGGTGTGGTCGCTGTCGTCGTGGCTGAGCACCAGCCCGTCCAGCCTGCCGATGCCGAGCGCGCGCAAGGCGGGAACCAGGATGCGGTTGCCGCTGTCGGCTTCGCCGGAGAAATCCGGGCCGGTGTCGTAGAGCAGCGCGTGATTGCGGGTTTGCGCGGCGACCGCCAGACCCTGGCCGACATCGAAGACGATCAGGCGCAGCGCGCCTTGCGCCGGAGGTTCAGGCGCATTCAGGAACATCGGCAACAGCAGCGGAAAACCCAGCCAGCGCGCCGGGAAGCCGCGCGGCAGCAGTATCCACAATGCGCCCAGCATCGCAACGGCGACGCTCCACGCGGGCGGCGCATGTTGTGTCCATACCGGTTGCGGCAAGGCGTTCAGCCATGCGAGGAAATGCATCACGCCATCTAACACGATGTGCGCCAGCCACAGCGGCACCTCTATTGGCAGTGCCGCACCGAGCAGGGTGAGCGGCACGACGACCAGGCTCACCAGCGGGATCGCGATGGCGTTGGCGATGGGCGAGACCAGCGATGCCTGCTGGAACAATCCCAGCAGCATCGGCGTCAGACCGATGACCATCGCCCATTGCACGTTGGCGTATTCCAGCAACCAATGGCTGCGCCCGATCCGATGCGCCGTCACGTACAGGATCAGCGCGACCGCGCCGAACGACAGCCAGAAACCCGCTGATATCACCGCCCACGGGTCGGGGATCAGTACGCCGAACAGCGCGATGGCGAGGATTTGTCCGAGCGAAAAATTGCGGTTCAGCCACAAAGCTGCGGCGACCGCGCCGACCATGTACACGGTGCGTTGCGCGGGCACGGCGAAGCCGGACAGCAGCGCGTAACCGGTAGCCACCAAAAGAGCGGCCAACGCGGCGGCTTTGCGCGCGGGCAGCAACAGGGTCAGGCGCGCGCTGCGCCGCCACAGCCAGTAGGTGAGGGCGAAGGCGAGGCTGGCGAGCATGGTGATGTGCAGGCCGGAAATGCTCATCAGGTGGTTGACGCCGGTGCGCGTGAATACCTGCCATTGCGCCGGCGGGATGCTGTTCTGGTCGCCGATCGCCAGCGCGCTCAATACCCCGGCATAAGGCGCGCTGCCCAGTGTGCCGTTGAATTTGTCGCGCACCGCTTCGCGCCAGGTCTCGATGCGGTAACCGGTGCCGTCCGCCAGCGCGTCGATGCGCCGGTTGTCGCCCTTCGAGTGCCCGGCCAAAAATTTTTCGGAGTTGTGCACATAGCCCGTCGCGCGGATGTTGCGCTCCAGTGCCCAGGCTTCGAAATCGAAGCCGTGCGGGTTTGCCGTGCCGTGCGGCTGTTTGAGGCGCAACGTGAGTTGCCAGCGCTCTCCTGCTCTCAATTCGAGCGGCACGGTCTTGTCGTCGGTATAGGTGCTGAGATAGACGCGCTGCGGTACGTCGGCTTGCGGCGTGATGCTCTGCTCTACATCGAAAATGAAGCGCAAACCGCGCTCATAGCGGCGCGGCAGTTCCGCGACCACGCCGACCACCTCGATGTCGCGCCCTTGCCATTCGTCCGGCAGATTGATGGCAATGCGTTGCTCGGCTTGCCATGCGGCGTGATAGAAGCCCAGCCCGCAGGCGCAGGCGGCGAGCAGTAGCAAATGAATGGAACGAGTAAGCGGGTTGCTACGGTGCAACCGGGAAGGGAATACGGCGAAGTGTGAGATCAGTAGCAGCCACGCCCAGACAAAATCGGGCAGCGCGGCCTGCTGTTGCAGGAGCCACACGCCCAGCGCAAAAAAAATGGCGAAGACGACCATGCGCTAGATTAGCGCATATTCTCTCAGGGGAGCCTCTATAAATCCAAACCCCGTCGCGATACTGCGTTGCCCATAAATTTTAACGCTTACATATCAAACATATGCGGCGCGCTAAAATTTCTATCGCGCCTTGTCTCGCTTAATGTGAAACTCGCGTAGCGATTCGTTTGCCCTTTCTCCCGCTTGCGCAGGGGGAGAGCGCAGCGAGGGGGATTTGGATAGGGGGAAACGGTCATGGCAAGTTTCATAATCAGGGGTGGAGTGCTTGCCATGACCGTTAGGATTTTGAATTTATAGAGGCTCCCCTCAGGCTATACGATCCAATGTTTCATCGGAGAGGGAGACGGGGTCTTCCAGCGGTTCGAGGTGTGTTGTCACATGGGAGTAGGGCACGACATCCCGGATATCGGCTTCAATTTTTTCCAGCAAGTCATGGCCTTGTTGCACCGTCCAGGCGCCGGGCACCATGACATGCAGCGTCACGAAGGCGCGCATACCGGCCTGGCGGGTGCGCAGAGCATGAAAATCCAGCCCATGATGGCGGTAATTTTCCAGCACGGCTTCGACGGCCTTGATCCGTTCGGCGGGAATCGATTCGTCCATCAGCCCGGAAGCGGAGCGATGCAGCAATTGCCAGCCGGTCCAGACGATGTTCGCCGCCACCAGCAGCGCAATGACCGGGTCGAGCCACAGCCAGCCGGTTAGCCACACCAGCCCGACGCCGATAATCACGCCCACGGAAGTCCACACGTCGGTATACAGGTGATGGGCATCGGCTTCCAGCGTGATGGAGCTGTGCTTGCGCCCCACCGCCATCAGGGTGCGCGCGGTGGCGAGGTTGATCAGCGAGGCCATCACCGACACGATCAGCCCGATGCCGACGGCTTCGAGCGCTTGCGGGTGAAGCAGGCGATCCACCGCCGCGTAACCGATGCTGGCAGCGGCGACCAGAATCAGGAAGCCTTCGAAGGCGCTGGAGAAATATTCCGCCTTGCCGTGGCCGTGCGCATGGGTGTCGTCCGCCGGCGCTTCCGCCAGCGACAACATGGCCAATGCCATCAGCGCCCCCGCCAGGTTGACGAAGGATTCGAGCGCGTCGGACAGCAAGCCGACCGAACCGGTCAACCACCAGGCCACGCCCTTGAGCAGGATGGTGGCGAGCGCGGCGGCAATGGAAAGGTAAGCGTAGCGTTTCAGCGAGGTGGGGAGCATGTTCGGCTGTCGATGGGCGGGCGGCGCGCGCATTATTTCATATTTAACGGGGCGGCTGGTTTTATCCGGGGTTGCCCGCTCGTTTTCCTGGGAGAAGCTTGTCAGGAAGAATGTGGCCTGCTCACGCTATTTGAAAGTCGTAACCAGCAGATAGGCGCTGTAACCGATATAGCAGAGCAGGAGGATGCCACCTTCAAGGCGGCTGATGCGGTGGGGGCCGCGAAAGCCATAGCAGAAAACGAACAGCGATACGGTCAGCACGGCCATCGTCAGTATGTCCCGCGAGAAGACTTCCGCACCTGCCGGAATCGGATGAATCATCGCCGCAATCCCCACTGCAGCCAGCGTGTTGAACAAGTTGGAGCCGAGCACGTTGCCCAGCGCGATGTCGTGCTCTCCCTTGCGGGTGGCGATGATCGACGCGGCGAGTTCCGGCAGCGAGGTGCCGACCGCTACGATGGTAAGCCCGATGACCAGATCGCTGATGCCGAAGCCATGTGCGATTTCTACCGCGCCCCAGACCAGGATGCGCGAACTGATGATAAGAAACGCCAGGCCGGCGATCAGCCAGAAGATCGCACGGCGCAGCGGCATGGCGTGAACCCGCAACTCATGCGCCATCTCGCGCCCGAGCGCATCGCCCCTTTTTCGCGTCCCTTGCCAGATGCTCCAGCCCATCACTGCGGTAAAGACGCCCAGCAGCACCCAGGCATCTAGGCGCGTGATTTCTCCGTCCCAGACCTGCCAGGCAGCCAGCGCGGTCACCGCCGTCAGCAGCGGCAATTCCTTTTCCAGCACCCGCGAATGGACGGCGATGGGGCTGATCAGCGCCGTCAAACCCAGGATGAGAGCGATGTTGGCGATGTTCGAGCCGTAGGCGTTGCCGAGCGCGATGCCTGGATTGCCCTGCCAAGCTGCCAGCGCGGAAACCGTCATCTCCGGCGCGGACGTGCCAAAGCCGACGATCACCATGCCGATCAGCAGCGGCGACATGCCGAAATGGCGGGCGGCGGAAGCGGAACCTTCCACAAAGCGGTCGGCGCTCCATACCAGCAGCGCAAGGCCGAGAGCGATTGCGAAAAAAGCCGTGATCATGTAATTGCTCCTGCATTTTTCATCGCCTCTGCCGCGATTTCCCGCACTTCTGCGTGAGCATCGTCGAGACAAACCTCAATATATGTGCGTGCGTCTGCACTGCCGGTGAGACCGAGCAGATAGCACGCGTCGGCGCGCACCCGATGATCGGCATGCTCGGGATGTTGTGTGGCATCCACCACGGTCACTTTTCCGATCAGCACCTGTTTCGTCAGCTCGTCCAGTGCACGCATCACGGTGGAACAGTGCGGACAACCGGGAGTGATGAACAGCAAGGTGTCGGGTGGTATGGCGGGCATTATCTTTGAACCCAGATTGTCCATTAGAAATAATCATCCCTCATTCATGCCCGAACCGATGCAGGCCGGGATCGATTGCGGCTTGAGCCCAAAGCCCCTCGAACCATTGCCGTCGTCGGCGAGTCACAGCCAATCGCAATACATTT
>JAUYJO010000152.1 GCA_030700315.1 Gallionella sp. | reverse complement strand
GTACCCGTTTGAAGTGCCTTACCGTAGGAGCGGTTTTAGCCGCGATGCCTTTGAATTCGCGGCTAAAGCCGCTCCTACAGCAACTCCCTGAGTCGCGCCACTTTTTATAAATGGTATTTTGGTAATTTCACGCTCCCTTAGGGTTCTGGAAATGTAATTCTTGGATAGTAATTTAACGTGAAACACACAAAATGGAACCCCAAACCCCCTCCAGCTCCCCCTTGTGCGAGCATCCGCTGCGCGGATTGCCTGCTTACCCCACTTCAGGGGGAGAGCCCACCTCCTCCCCTGACAAGGGGAGGCCGGGAGGGGTTTGGGGTAAAAGGTGGAGCAATCTTGCGAAACGTTTCATCAATCATGATTGGTTAGGATGGAATTCGATGTTCGCAAGAGGCAGGGTTATGACACAATACGCACCTTACTGCTCTCATCTTTAGGACGCGCGAATTATGGCACAAAACCCCAACCTTCTTGTCTGGATAGACTTGGAAATGACCGGCCTGAACCCGGATACCGACCGCGTGATCGAAGTTGCGCTGGTGATCACTGACAACAACCTGGAAACCATCGCCGAAGCGCCGGTGCTGGTGGTACATCAACCGGACAGCGTACTGGACGCCATGGATTCCTGGAACAAATCCACCCACGCCAAATCCGGCCTGATCGACAAGGTGAAAGCCTCCACGCTGGACGAGGCCGCAGTCGAGGCACAAATGGTCGAGTTCTTCAAGGAATATGTGCCGGCGCGCAGTTCGCCGATGTGCGGCAATTCGATTTGCCAGGATCGGCGCTTCCTGGCGCGCTGGATGCCGAAATTCGAGGACTACTTCCACTACCGCAACCTGGATGTCAGCACGCTCAAGGAACTGGCAAAACGCTGGAAACCGGAGGTGATACAGGGCATGAAAAAGCACAACAAACATGAAGCTTTGGCCGACATCTACGAGTCCATTGCCGAACTACGGCACTATCGCGAGAATTTCATCAAGCTGTAGCCAATATTTAACAATCGCAATTCGATTCGGCACAGGCTGCCAGCCTCAGGCATTCTGTAATGCGCCAGGAGCATAAGCCTGAGCCGGGCAAGCCGGAACCAAAAAGGTGGCGGTTTTCGTAGGTCGGAAAAGCATGTCCTGAGCCCTGTCGAAGGGCGCAGCGCCTTCCGACACCTCCATGTCGGATAGCTTTGCATAGCCATCTGACTAGGCCGTCAAAAAACGACGACCAAGTCATTGGTTAACGCTGCGCTCATCCGACCTGCAACGGCGCAATTCTTGTCACGTTTTGACATGATTTAACCTGTAAGTGACTAATTCCAACTTGCAATCAAGATGAGACTCAAACGATTACTTGACGTAGGGTGGACAGACAGTTTTTTCGTCTGCCCACGCGGTACGTTATCCGCGTGGGCACAAAAGCGTGCCCACCCTACAAAATTCCAATTTGATTGCAATTTGGAATAATACGGCGTTCTGCGCGCAATACTTGTTATTCTGTCCAAAAGAACTAGTTCGAAAAGCTACCCAAAGTAACTAGGCCGAAATATATAGGCTTTTCGGCATATTGTTTAAAAGGAGCATTGTCGATAGGCTGCTGGTTAAGTGCCCATAATCTCTCGCGTTACTTGTTTGGATAGGGATGTACATGTGCATTAACATCGACGCCAAAAACCAACATTAGGGAGAAAACCATGAAAATATTACAGCTTATGTTAGCCGCTTTACTTGCAACAGCCGTTATCTCCGCCGAGGCATCCAGCGCGGCGGTTGCACCCCTACACGAAGCCCGCAGTGTCGGGCAGCAGCAGATTACCGATGGCAGAGGGCTTGTTTATTACATTGTCGATCTGGTAGATGATGCGCAAGAAGCCTATTCTGATAATCGCCCCGCGCTTGCCAGGCAGCGCTTTCACGAGCGCCATCCGGGCAAGGCGCAAAACATGGTTGAGGCATTTGAAAGGCAATATGGTTTTAACTATGTAGACATGACCAGTTGGGTCGGCAATAGTTTTAGTGCCTACCTGAACAAGGCGCAAATAGAAAACCTCAGGGCTGACCCGAGGGTCAAGCTGATCAGCGAGGTCGTGGAGGCAACGTTTAGCGCCGCTTTCCCTCCCTGGTATAACAGCACCATATCTTCAAGCCAGTACCCTTACTACGAGACACACTCTTGGGGCAGGAATGCGGTAAACGGAAAAATCAGCAACAATACCCGGCGCATTTATATTATCGATGCCGGAGTTGGCTACCATCAGGACTTGACCAATGTAATCGCAAGAGTGAACGCATCGTGCGGCACGAACAATAATGGATGCCCAGGCGTATCTCCCGTCGGTTGCTATCCTCATGCGACACATGTCGCGGGCATCATTGGCGCGGCTTATGGCAACAAGGGAGTGGCCGGTGTAAATGCTGGAGCGAAATTAATTTCAGTATCTGCAATGAAGACAAACCAAACCCCAGCGATTTGTGCAAAACCTGACATGGACTCTGCATCAATTGTGACAGCGATGGACTGGGTCAAGTGGGATATTATTATCAATGGTGTAGGTCAAGCAGGCATCGTCAATTTATCGATTAATGGGCCAGGTTTTGGGGCAACAGAAACAATTGGTTCAAAGATGCTGAATTTGGCGAGTATTTATATCGGGGGCTATTACTATCCAGGGGCATTTATCGCACAATCTGCAGGTAACGGTAACGCTTCAGCATGCAATGCACCCAGCACTGCGTCTTTCCACTACTCGAGCGGCACGCCAAGCACAACAGACGGCATCATGGTCGTTGGCGCAATAAACGATAGCGGATATCCTGTAACGCAGGCTAATGGGGGATTTTATAATTTGCCCTATGCTGGTAATGAGCAAGGGTCGAACTATGGGTCATGTGTCGAGGTGTGGGCGCCCGGGAATGTAATTTATTCAACTTGGGGTCCCAATGCTGGGTACGACCCATATAATTCGAGCACTTGGCAAAGCCAGTCCGTTACCTACGACAATTACATCAATCTTTCGGGGACATCGATGGCGGCACCGCATATTACTGCAGTAGCCGCATATCTTGCAGAAACGCAAAGTCTTGGTTCTCCTGGTGATATCGAAACATCTGTTCGAAGCCATTTTTATGGGACAGGCCAACTTGACTCTGCAGGATTGCCAGTCAAACTTATCTGGCTACCTTGAGCATCTCCCATGGGTCGTATTTCGCGCTTCACTCCTGATTTTGTTGCATGAGTGAGGCAGGGTGTTCCAACAGGAGGTGTTGAAAGGATCAGCATGATTTCAAAAACGCAAATTGTCCGCTATGCGTTTGTCGCCGCATGCGTCGTGCTGACTGCCGACCATGCCATTGCCAGCGACAACTATATCGGAATTTTTACTTTTACACCCCCTCTCACAGTAAATTTAAGCAGCGCCCACAGCGACTTGATTGTTAGCACGTGGGGTTCTGAAGTGCAGGGTACGGTGCGTTATTTTTTCAATGGGAATGCGGGTATTCGAAATGAAATTGTGACGTTCGGACAAACTGCCGGAGAAATGATTTCCATCGGTAGCGAGTTCGAAGCTTTCTGCTATGAACCGGCCATCGTGTTACCTCCATCGCCTTACCTTGGACTGACCGCAACCACGATGAGCTTGGCACCGGGTTGTCTCGTTTTTGTCCAGTGGCCCGGATTGCCTACCTACACATTCAAGGTGGAAGGAAAACCGGTGACACAAATGCGCGCTTCGGACGGATCGAGCTTCGATGCCTTGCCGCTGGTGGTGACCCGTGACGGCAAGCCGTGGCAAACGTATTACTTCGGTTACAAGATGGGACTGGCCGCCAAGACCTTCGACTACCCGGTCGAAGCCACCGACCCCGATTATTTTTTTTATGAATCCTTAAAAGCGGCTGACTTCAAATTGGCAAAACTCCCACCGCCGACAGTCGAGGGGACGGTAGTCGAGTATGTGAACACTGCCGACTTTCCCAACTCGCCCGGCGGGCATTATTTCTACAGTGCCGATGTCCGCGAGCAAGTGGGGGTCGATGTCGGCGAGGTGGGGGCGTTCAAGCGCACCGGTCGCAGCTTCAAGGCGGGCGGCTATGTGAGCGTGTGCCGTTTTTACGGCAGCATGTCGCCCGGGCCGAATTCGCACTTTTTTACTGCGGATCAGGGCGAGTGCGATCTTTTGAAAAGCTTGCAGCAAACCCCCATCCCTGGCGCCGCGCAACAGTGGAATTATGAAGGGCAGGGGTTTTCGGCAAACACGCCGATACCCGCGGTGTCGGGCGGTGCACCGACCTGCCCGGCGGGCTCGGCTCCCGTGTATCGCGCATACAACAACGCGTGGGTCGCAAACGGCAAAAACCCCTGGGATTCCAACCACCGCTTTTCCACCGATCCTGACGATATTCAGGAAGTCGTGACAAAGTACGGTTGGCAAAACGAAGGCATCGTGATGTGCGCGCCGAATTGATATGGCGGCTTGAGCGCTTCCCTTTGTGAAAGTGGAGGTTGGCAATTTGACAGGCAGTGTCAGATAAAGCCCGGGTTAAAGCAATTTGTCAGAATGGCTTCTCAGGCTTTCTGCTTGATGGCCAGCACCGCCTGGTTGCGCAGGGTGCGCAGCAGCGAAAGTTGCTGCGGCGACAGGTCTAGCCCGTTGGCTTCAAGCATGTCCGCATAGAACATGCCGACCGCCTTGCCGTTCAGCATCAGTGGCAGCAGGATGAAGCAGGGCGCGTTAATTGTGTTCCTGTACCACCCGGGGATCTTGTCTAAAATATTCAGCGCATGGGTATCTTCAATCGAAATATCCAAACCCTTATCGATTGACAGGTGGAATACATCCGGCACAAATTTCAATGAAAAACGGAAGTTTGGGATCGCCTCGTTGATGTCCGCACCGAACCCGAAACGGGCTGCCATAACACCCAATTTGGGGTTGCGTATCATAACCATGGCGCGATTGAATCCCATACCGCGATACATGGTTTCCAGAACCATTTCCAATACATTATTAAGATTGAAGTCGGTTATCATGGAGTTCATAACATCCTGAATTCCGGCGCTGAGGATCGCATCCGGGCTAGGCACATTTTCATCACGCTGCAACGAAACAACTTGGTCGAGCTGTGTCATTCCTTTCAGATCGTTCTCTTCGGAAGCAGGTGCCAGCGCCGGCCCGCTCCACTGCTGCGCGCGCGCAAGCAGCGGGCTTTCAGCGATACTGATGCCGAAAATCGCCGCGCGATCGCTTATTTCAGCCAAGCCAGCATCAAACGCTCTGGACAGCTCTTCGCAGGAGATGCCGCCCACATTTCCATAACGTTCGGACAGTTCGGCCAATTGCTTCTGTTTGCTCTGGATATCGCTCGAAGCGGAAATGCCGCATAGGTCGTGAGCCATATTGATAGTGGCGGTCAGTCTATCCAACTCCCCTTTGGGGGCGGAGACTTTGCCGCCGGGTAGATGGCGCATGCCGGTGAGCAACCGTGTGGGAAACTTCCAACTGCGCGCCACGCTTATTCCCAACTCGGAGTAAGGGATACCCAGTACACGGATGGTAGCGGCATCTTCACTTTCCCCCTCCTTGATCAGTTGCTCGATTTCCTGACTTTCTTCATGAAAGTAATAGAGCGACAACATTTTGCCCAAGTTATGGAACATTGAGCAGACCATCACCTCTTCCGCATCGCGGACATCATTCCCGTTTGAGAGTTGCGACGCAACAACGCCGACAAAAAGCCCCTTGACGATTTCCTCTCTGAGCTGTTTTGCCTGAGGCTGATTCTGGAGGAATTCCATCATAATCAGCGATGTTGCGATGTTGCGCACAATACCGAAACCAAGGATCGCCACCGCCTTGGAAATGGTGTTGATAGAGCCGCCATATTTTGCGAAGGCAGCAGTATTGACTATCCGCAATAGCTTGTTGGTAAGGGCGAGATCTTTCAGGATGACACTGGTTAGTTGGCTGGTGCTCCGGGATTCCGAAGAGACAATCGTGTTAATTTCAGAAATAACGCCGGAGACCGCGGGAAAATCCCGTTTGCTACGCATGCGCTGGAGAAGGAATTCAAGTGTCGCATTATGCGATTCGTTCAAGTATGCCTTCAGATCATCAATCATCGCTTGCGAGCCCGGATAGCGTTCACCCGGTTGCTTTGCCACGGCCTTGAGGATGATCGCTTCCAGTTTTTCGCCTATCTGTTCGTTGCTGATGGATGGCGAAGCGACCTGCTCGTGCGCCGCCCGGTTCAGCACCTCGAACATGTTATCGCCGCCGACCGCAAATTCCCCGGTCACCATCTCATAGAGCACCGTGCCGAGAGAATAGATATCCGAAAGGGAGTCACCGTGCTGCCCGGAAATAATTTCGGGAGCAACGTAGCGGGGCGAGCCGCTCAAGGGAGTGCTGATTGTTTGTTGGTGATCGCCAGCCGTCGTCGCCAGCCCGAAATCCATCACCATCGGCGTACCGTTTTTGGCGATCATGATATTGGCCGGCTTTATATCCAGATGGAAGATACCCTGCTCATGCGCATAGGCCAGCCCTTCCAACACCCCGACAGTGATTTCCGCCGCCTGCAAAAACGGCAGGGTCTTTTGGTGTTTCAGCACCTGTGCCAGGGTTTTTCCCTCGATATACGCATACACCAGATAAGGAGCGCCATGATCTTCGCCATAGTCGTACAAAGCGATGATGTTGGGATGCTGGAGCTTGCTGACGATACGCGCCTCGTGGGTCAACTGCTCGGTCTTGTGGCCAAGCTTGCGCAATGTCTTGATCGCAACCTTGCGGTCGAGCTGCGTATCCTGCGCGAGATAGACGATCCCCTGCCCGCCCCTCCCAAGCTCGCGGATAATTTCAAAACGGCCTATCGATTGTGTGGGCATGGCCGGTTAATCAGGCATTAAACGGTGGATGGCGGTGAGGCATGGTGGCTGACAATGCTGAATGTACATGAAAAAACAGGGGGCATTCTACACCATGTGTAGCCGCGACTTGCTGCGCTTGCACAGCGAATTCGCTGCCCTCAGGTTTTCTGCTTGATCGCCAGCACGGCCTGGTTGCGCAAGGTGCGCAACAGCGACAGTTGTTGCCGGGACATGTCCAGGCTGTTGGCTTCGGGCATGTCCGCATAAAACATGCCGATCGCCTTGCCGTTGAGCATCAGCGGCAGCAGGATGAAACAGGGCGCATTGACCGCGTCCCGATACCAATCGGGAATTTTATCGGAAATATTCAGCGCGTAGATATCTTCGATCGAAATATCCAGCCCCTTTTCGATCGACAGGTGGAATACATCCGGCACGAATTGCAACGGGAAGCGGAATTTCGGAATTAACTCGTTGATCCCCGCGCCGAAGCCGAAACGCGCGATCATGGCGCCCAGCTTGTTGTTGCGGATCATGATCAGGGTGCGGCTGAACCCCATGCCGCGGTGCATGGTTTCCAGAACCATCTGCAATATGTCGTTAAGCTTGAAGTCGCCCACCATCGAGTTGGTCACATCCTGTATGCCGGCACCGAGTATGGCGTCGGGATCAAGCAACTGGGTGGCGATATCCTCCCCTTCTTTCAGCGTGACCGACTGATCCAGCCTGGTCAGGCCATCGCCGGCTTTGTCTTTTTCCTGCCCGGCCTGCAGCAAACGCCCGTTCCACTGGCGCACCCGGCTCAGCAGCGGGCTGTTGGCGGTGCTGATGCCGAGCATCGCGGACCGATTGGACAGCTCGTTCAGCCCGGTATTGATGGCGCCGGATAATTCCTGGTCCGATATTTTGATCGCATCTCCGTAGCGCGCCGCCAGGTTGGCCAGGGATCCCTGTTTGCTTTTGATATCCGATGAGGCGGAGATTTCGCACAATTCGTTGGCCAGATTGACCGTCATCGCCAGATTGTCCAGCTCACCGTGCGCGGGTTTGATTTTCTCGCCGGACAACCTGCGCATCCCGGCAATCAACCGGGGTGGAAAATTCCAGCTACGCACCACGCCCAACCCCAATTCCGGGTAGGAAATGCCAAGTATCCTGACAGCAGCCTCCTCTTCGCTTTCACCCTGCTTCATCAGGCGGGAAATTTCCTGGCTTTCCTCGAAAAAATAATAGATGGCCAGCATTCTGCCCAGGTTGTGGAACATGGAGCAGACTATCGCCTCCTCGATGTCGCCGATGCCTTGCCGGGCGGACAATTGCGCGGCGACCACGCCGGTAAAAACTGCCTTGATGATCTCCTCCTTGAGCTGCACCGCCTGCGGCCGGTTTTGCATGAATTCCAGCAGGATCAGCGACATGGCAATATTGCGCACGGTTTCAAAACCGAGAATGACCACTGCCTTGGAAATTGTATTGATGGTTCCGCCAAACTGTCCGTAAGAAGCGGCATTGACCACTTTCAACAGCTTATTGGTCAGGGCGAGATCCTGCAGGATGGTGCCGGCGAGCATGCTGGTGCTTGCCGACTCCGACGAAACAACCTGGTTGATTTCGGAAATGATGCCTGACAGGGCGGGAAAATCCTGCTTGCTGCGCATGCGCTGAAGCAAAAATTCGGTAGCGGCATCGCGCTTTTCGCTGAGGTAGTCCTGCAAGTCCCGCTTCATCGCAGCCGCGCCCGGATAACGTTCGGCAGGTTTTTTTGCCACGGCCTTGAGGATGATCGCTTCCAGCTTTTCATCCACCCGCTCGTTGTGGGTGGATGGCGCGGCGATCTGTTCATGCGCCGCGCGGTTCAGCACCTCGAACATGTTTTCGCCGCCAACCGCGAATTCCCCGGTCACCATCTCGTAGAGCACCGTGCCGAGCGAATAAATATCCGAAAGGAAATCGCCGTGCTGCCCGGAAATAATTTCAGGAGCCACGTAGCGGGGCGATCCGCTCAGGGGCGAACTGATAGTTTGCTCGTGATCGCCGGTCGTCGTCGCCAGCCCGAAATCCATCACCATCGGCGTGCCATTCTTGCCGATCATGATGTTGGCCGGCTTCATGTCCAGATGGGAAATACCCTGCGCGTGGGCATAGGCGAGACCTTCCAGCACGCCGACGGCTATTTCCGCCGCGCGCGCAAACGGCAAAGCCTTTTCCTGCTTCAACAATTGGGCGAGGGTTTTCCCCTCGACATAGGCATAAACCAGATAAGGGGCTTCCTGATCTTCGCCGGAATCGTACAGGGTGATGATGTTGGGATGCTGGAGCTTGCTGACCATGCGCGCCTCGTGGGTCAACTGCTCGGTTTTGTGGCCCAGCTTGCGCAATGTTTTGATGGCGACCTTCCTGTCGAGCTGCGGGTCATAGGCAAGATACACCGTGCCCTGCCCTCCTCTGCCAAGCTCACTCAGGATTTCAAAACGGCCCATCAGTTGTCCAGGCATGGTTGAGCTGATTCAGGTATGAATGGAAGAAACACTCGATTGAGGCGCCGGATATGGGTAAATTTCGCGTGCAAAATCAAATGATCGCCCCGGATGCCTACGGCTGATCGTCCCGGATGCCTAAGGCTTCCATTCTACACCAGGATGCCTTGCGGCCGAGGCAATGAGGCAGCGAAGGGTGCATTTGAAAGTGGTGGTCAATCAAAGTATGCACAATAATTAACGGTTTTTGGGAGCGCGGGCATCTTGCCCGCAGGTTTGCGTGATCCATCGCGTTTTGAGCATGGGCAAGGCGTGCCGTGCCCCTGCCCTGATTACGATGCGGGCAAGATGCCCGCGCTCCCAGGAGAGGCGGCGACCTTGACCACCACTTTCAAATGCCCCCGGCAGAGAATCCCGCTGTGCCAAATCAAGGATAAAATGCGCGAGCCGGTGCGCTTGCGTCTTGAACGCGATGATGCCGGATTCCCATTTCAACGGCTCTACGCGGCGGGAGGCTCAGTCTATGCAAGAATCGCCCTATCTGGAAGGCAATGGATTTCTCGTGGAGAAACTGCAACGCCTGCCTTTTCTCGGCTCGGTAAGCGAAAAATATATCCATGACATCCTGCGCCACAGCAAGATAAGAAAGTTTGATGACGGGGAAACCATTACCGAGGAAAAGTCTTATGACAGCTGGGTCTATATCCTGTTTTCCGGTGCGGTGAAAATCAAGAAACACGGTAATGAGATCGCACGGTTCGATGAGGTCGGCAACATGTTCGGCGAGCTTTCCGCCATTGACGGCAAGGCGCGCTCCGCGTCAGTCGAGGCAACCGGCCCGACAGTTTGTCTCGCCATCGACACCTCTTTCATGAACGAAACGGCGGAGCCGCTCGAGCAGGCGCTCTTTGTGTCCGTCCTGTACAAACTCTTTGCCGAAGTGATCGCCCAGCATCTGCGTACCACCAACGAAGAGCTTGTCAGAGTGCGTTCGGAACTTGAAGCGCTAAAGAGGAGCAAGGGATTCATGTGACAGGCGGTTGATTCATATTCCCACGCAGTTGCAGCCAAACGCCACTCCGGTCGAGAAGATGAAGCATTCGCTCAACACAAAAGCGGGGAAGGCTGGATACGCAAAGCGTATCGAACCACAACGGATGTATCGAAGGGGGGAACGTCGCGAAAGAAATAATTCCAATTTCAAATTAAACATGACAGAAATTTCCCTCTCCCCAGCCCCTCACGCTTGCGGGAGAGGGGGAGCGTAGCGGAGGGAGAGGGTGATGTTGTCGTCTCAATTTAGAATTGGAATAAGAGGCTTCGATACCTCAGCCCGAACGGAAATGGAAAGATTATTCGTGCTGGATAATTAGTCACTTACAAGTTAAATCATATCAAAACGTGACAAGAGTTGTGACGTTGTAGGTCGGAAAAGCGCAGCGCCTTCCGACACTTCCATGTCGGATAACGCTGCGCTCATCCGACCTACGAAAACCGCCACCTTTTTGGTTCCGGCTCGTCCGGCTTAGGAAATGATCCCCATCTGCAGCCCCTCATAGACGGCCTCGCCGCGGGAATTGACGGCGAGTTTCCGGTAAATATTGCGCACATGTGCGGTGACGGTATGAGCGGAGATGAACAGCAATTTCGCCACCTCGCCGAAACCCAGCCCCTTGGCCAGGAGTTCCAGAATCTCCGTCTCGCGCGCCGACAAGGGATTGCCGCCCGCTGACGCCGCAACGGCGGCGGACGACGCATCCGGCGGCGGCCGAAAGGCGCGCAGCAGACGCCGGGCGATGCCGGTGTTGATCGGGCAGCCGCCATTCGCCACCTCGCGGATCGACTCGGCAAATTGATCCGGCATCGCATCCTTGAGCAGGTAGCCGGCGGCGCCAGCTTCGATGGCGTGAAACACGTGATCGTTGTCGCTGAACATGGTGACGACCAGAACATGAATCGCCGCGTTCCGATCGACCGCGAAGCGCACGATGTCGACGCCGTTGCCATCGGGAAGGCCGAGGTCGCACAGCAGCACGTCGGCGCTGACGCGTTCCATCATGGCCAGGCCGTCCCGCACGCCGGTGGCCGTGCCCGCAAGACGCATATCCGGCTCGGCCTCGATCAGCGCGCAGTAATGCCAGAGCAGGTTGGGGTCATCCTCGACGATGGCGACGGACAGGGTATTCATGGCGCCCGATCGCCGATACCGGCCATATCCGCTTCGTCCGTCATCGCGTATCTCCTGTAGTTGCGCCGGCGAGCCGGCGTATGCCAACGATCCGCTTATCAAAATAAGAGCCGCCATTGGCCGGGGTTATTGAGGATCCGTAGCCCGGATGTAGCGAGAACGGAATCCGGGGACATCTTCTCCATCCCCGGATTACACTGCGTTTCATCCGGGCTACTTGTTTGGCTCCGGCTCGTCCGGCTTAGAATTATTGAGCATTTCATAATTTGCGGCACGTCTCCGTTCGGCTTGAGCCGGATTTTGTTTTGGACTTCTTGCGGATTATGGAGACAGGATACAGTGTGGCACACCCCCTTCCCTATAGCATGTTTATGCTATATCGCTACTTCAATCCTTTGGCCAGTGATAGCGGAATATTCGGGCTTAACGGATTCACGCTTACGCGCAATCTGGCCGGTTCGATAATCAAGTCCATATCTTCCATCGGAATAGCGCCGAGCAACACCTGATTGCCGATTACCAGTGCGCCCGTTACGCACTCCCGGTTGAGCATCGATATCCTCACCGGCGAAACGTAGTCGACCATGTGCGATTTCCCGTCTGCGGTTTGCACCTCGCGTTGCGACCTTGCCTTGAGTTGCAGTTGCAGTTGCATTGCCATGTGCTCGGGGATGCGCAAGTGCAGCGCGCCGGTATCCACGACCGCGCTGGCGTCAATTTCTTCCAGATCATCGCGCCCATCATTGGACAATCTCAAATCTGCGTAAGTAATTCCCATATCCCCCCGTTAAGCTGTGATCGGGTTTAAGCTATTTTTCTTTGCTTTTGCAATCAGATGAAAACATCGTGTGCATTCATACCAGCATTGACGAGTCCAGTTTACGCAAAATCCAGGGCGGCGCTGACCATGGCCGACTACAAGGCCAGCCCGGCGCTGGCGGCCACCGAGACCCACACACGATACTACAATCCACGCCTGAGCGGCACGCAGAGCTTTTCGCTGCAGCTTGGCGCCAAGAGCTACAAGTTCTGCATGGGCCAGCAGGACGAAGGGGCGGACAGCGTCACCCTGTTGGACCCAGCCAGCAAGACGGTGCTCAGCCTGAAGGCGGGAGACGATTGCGCCGACTTCGCCGGTATTGGCCGCAGCCGCATCCTTCCTCATGGCATCTTATCCAAATGTGGCAGCGCCTTCAGCGAAAAAGATCAAGGTACTCTGAAATGCGCCACTTCAGTATCGCATAAACATGCTATATCTCAGCCGCAGACTCGCACATATAATGCCCCGCGTCTTATAAAACCAGAGCCAGTCAATTATGTCGGATCATAAAACGATGGCAAGAAATACAGAGGGCGGATTCAAAAACCAACCGCAACAGTTAATGTTTGGTGGCGGTTTTAGCGAGTTCCATGTTGAGCAACAGCTCGCTGTAAACCGCTACCGGTGATCGAAATCCGGGCGACTTCCTCGGGCGCGTATTCAAGCTCCACGCAATCTCATCGAGCTGTTCTTGCGTGTAAACCGACAGGTCTGCACCCTTCGGCAAATACTGGCGCAGCAGGCCGTTGGTGTTCTCGTTCAAACCGCGCTGCCACGGGCTGTGCGGGTCGCAGAAATAGACCGCGACGCCCGTTCTTTCCGTCAGCTGCGCGTGCTTGCTCATCTCTCGCCCCTGGTCGTAGGTGAAGGTTTTGCGCAGCTCGCGCGGAATGGCGCTGAGAGCCTCGCTGAAACCGTCCAAGGCCGATTGTGCCGTGCCGTCCGGCATCTTGGCCAGCACCACCATCAGCGTGGTGCGTTCGACCAGCGTGCCCACCGAGGATCGGTTCATCGCGCCTTTGATCAGGTCGGCTTCCCAGTGCCCCGGAATCAAGCGATCTGCCACCTCGGGTGGGCGCAGGTGGATGCCCTGCATTTCCGCTATGTGCCCACGCCCATCGGGGGCACGGGTTTTGGAGCGGCGTTTGTCGCGGCTCCACCGCAAGCAGGCAATCAATTCGCGGCGCAACTCACCGCGCGGCATGGCGTAGAGGGTGTGGTAAATCGTCTCGTGGCTCACTCGTTCGGACGGTTGATCTGGATGCATACTTTTAAGTGTGCCTGCAATTTGCTCCGGAGACCATTTTTTCTTGAGATGCCCCGCCACCACCCCAAACAAATCTCCGCCAACAAAGAGCTTCAATGCCTTGCGGGGCTTGATTCTCAGGCAGGCCGCCTGTTCGCCGGCCAATGTTGCATCGTAGCCCTCTCCAGATTTCATATCGCGCCCCGTTTCTCGTGAAACGGTGCTGGGGGAGCGTTTCAAAAATCGCCCAACTTCACGCACACCTTTGCCCTCTCGGGTCATCAGCATAATCGTCGCTCGCTCTTCGGCACTCAGCTGCCTGTACCGCTTTTCTGTTTTTTCCATCCCAACACCTTAACCTCTCCAAGGTGTTGCGGTTGGTTTTTGAGCGCGCCCAGTTATTCCTTTTAATCTTAATCGGCCCATTCCGGAACTCGAGGAGATCAACAAAATGTCCAACAAAAATTTGACTTTGATTAGCGCAGCGCTGGCGCTGGTTTTTTCTGTTTCTTTCGTATCGTCTGCCTGCGCGGAAGTATCGGCGGCGGTTGCCGCCAAGCTTGGCAAAAGTCTGACCCCGCTGGGTGCGGAGATGGCGGGCAACGCGGCCAACACTATCCCCGCATGGGATGGCGGTATCACCAAGCCTGCTGCCGGTTACAAGGAAGGCGGACATTATCCAGACCCTTATGCCGGCGACAAGCCACTGTTCACCATAGATGCTGCCAGCATGGAGAAATACAAGGCCAATCTTACCCCCGGACAAATGGCCTTATTGAAAAAATACCCCGACTGGAAAATGAATGTGTATCCCGGTCGGCGCAGCGCGGCGTTTCCCAAGGGGCATTACGATGAAACCGCGGCCAATGCGACCAAGGTGAAACTGGCACCGGCCGGCAACGGCATCACCGGAGCCAAGGGCGGCATTCCCTTCCCCATTCCCAAGGATGGCCTTGAGGTGGTGTGGAATCATCTCACCCGCTATCGCGGCGATACCTATGGCACTAACTGGAGCCAGGCAGCGGTGACGCGCGAAGGGGATTACACCCTGGTGCGTTTTGAGTACGAATATGATTTCCACTACGGCAATCTTGCCAGGCCGGACAAGGATCGCGAGGACAACAAGCTGTTCAATTTCCTGCAAGCCGTCACGGCGCCGGCGCGGCTGGCGGGGCAGATTCTGCTGGTTCACGAATACGCCGATCAGGTGAAACAGCCGCGTCAGGCATGGACTTACAACCCCGGTCAACGCCGGGTGCGTCTGGCGCCAAATGTGGCTTATGACAATCCCGGCACCGCTGCCGACGGCTTGCGCACCAACGACGATTTCCTGATGTATAACGGCGCCACCGACCGCTACAACTGGAAGCTGGTCGGCAAGCAGGAGATTTATGTTCCCTACAACTCCTACAAGCTGGTGGGCAATTCGCTTAAACCCAGATTGTCCATTAGAAATAATCATCCCTCATTCATGCCCGAACCGATGCAGGCCGGGATCGATTGCGGCTTGAGCCCAAAGCCCCTCGAACCATTGCCGTCGTCGGCGAGTCACAGCCAATCGCAATACATTT
>JAUYJO010000146.1 GCA_030700315.1 Gallionella sp. | reverse complement strand
ATCCAGAATCACCTTAACGGCAAGCTCGGCATCTTTCAATTGCAGTTTGGGGTGCAGATCGGCAATGCGTTTAATAAGTTCTGAGCGAGTCATTTGCAAGGGCTATGGAGTGTGTGCGGTTATGAATAAATCTGGCGGAATTTTACTTCAAGCGCAAGCGTGGTGCGTTACGTGATTTGTCACGCCTGCCAAACCCCGAACCCTGCACTGCGCAAATCAATTCCCACCTCGACTTCCCTGTCGCACGCCTCTTCATAAGGCATCGGGTTAAATGCTTCGTAGAGATCGGGCAACAACCGCAATCCGTATTGCTTGACGTACCGATTGGACTGGATGCCCGCCTTGTGTTTGTCGAAGCGTACGTCGGGATCCAGGCCTGTCATGCCAACATAAACGCACGGCTTGCCCGGGATGTAATCCGGATTGCATCTTTTGAACTTGCCTTCGTACAGCACGTCCTTGGACAACTCGACAACATAGACGTGATAGTGGTTGCGGCGCGCCATGCCCTAATAGCTCACCGTCTCGGTAGTGCCGCGCCGTGACGTGAAGCGAAGGAATGCGTCAATTTTCTCCAGTTCAAGTTTGAATGGACGACCTTGATAGACATGCTCCCGCAGCCAGTCAACTTCCTGGGGAAGATTCGCCTGGGGTAACAAGACGCTCCACGTCTTGCGCTCGGGCTCCCAGCGATAACTGCGCGCCTTGAGTTTATCCTTGCTATCGAATGGCGAATTCAACGCCCAAACCTTGATTTCATTACCACGGGCATTGGCCAGAAGCGTTTTCATTACCCTGCCACCGGACTCGGGCAAATCGCATTGCAGCACTTCAAGCAGCGCATGGCAGTCGACTGACGCTCTGTGGCCACCAAAATGAAAACCATAGCGGTATGCCAGGAACTCCAGACTCGCACCGCCCATGCCTTCATTTTTCCAATCTACCTGTGCGAGGGAGCAAGCCCATGCTTTCCTGGCAAACATGGGCAACCGCGCTTCCACGAACCCACGGTCAAAACCAGCATTGTGTGCGATAACAATCGATACATCAGACATTAGTGCCTGTACGGCGGCATCAATACGCTTCCCCGCAACCATCTCATCTGTGATGTTATGAACCTTCGTGGACTCTGGTGAAATCGGCATTCCGGGGTCTTCAAGCTCATTGAAGGTCTCCAGCACCCTATAGGCCTGCCCTGTCTCCGGGCAATACTCAAAGACGACAATGCCAAGCTCGATAATCTTATCGGTAGATTGGTCCAGTCCTGTGGTTTCTGTGTCCAGGACAGCAGCCTTCAACAGTTTCTCCGGCGGGGGCGAATCTGAATAAGTGGTGCGGGGTTCAAAGGGGCGTGTGACCCGATAGCCATTGGTTTTCAGCAACGCTATGGCTTCATCAAGTTTTATGTTTTCCGGGGACTGGTTATTCATGCTGTGATTATGACAGGCAATAAACTGTGGGCAGTGTCCAGCATCAGAACTCCTCGCTGCGATCAAGAATCTCCAGCTTGAACTGCCACCCCTCGAATGAACTTATCATGCGACCAAAATCTTCCCATGATATTTCCTGCCCATCGACAACAACACAGGGCATGTGAGCATCATCTGAGAGGTCACAGTCGATTCTCCCCTGCACCGTCATGTCAGCAATCTGAAGCCCGTGCCCATCACCATTGTCAATGATGTGCTTAACGGAAAGCGCCTTGCGTATTTTCCCAACCATACGCCCAAGCATGGCGAACATGTCTTCTTCGGGGTCGCCGATTATCTGGAACTGATAGCCAGCGGGGTCACCATCTTGAACCTCGAATGCTTCCAGCGTGACCATGTTTCCTAGCAGGCGTGACACGAAATGAAATTGGTGTGCTTCGCCAGCGCAGTCATTTATCCTGATAGGTTGAAGTCGGGTATTGTCAAAATTATCAACACCGCTGACCTTGGCGACTTCCGCACTGAAGCAACAGATGCAAAGCTGTCTATAAATTCCATCCATGGAACCATAGTGGGTGATCTCGTAGCTGGATGCGTCTTCACCGCACCCTTCGCAATGGATTTTTGTCATGATTATTACCTCAACAATTGACTGCCAACCGTGCAATTCTATTTTGTCAGCGCGAGAGCTACGAAGGCTTCAACGTGCCTTTGATTTCCTGCCCGACGATGAGTATATCCAGCTATCCTGTAAATTACTCCCTCAACCCTTTTGCCCTTGATAAATCTGACTGAATGGCATGCCACTTCAAATTTGGCAGCGAGCTCCGCTAACTGAAAACACACGACGGCGAGTGAGATTTCTGTAGCTTCGGCGATATCCGTGTCCAGCCGCTCACCATGCTTTTTTAGGTATTGCAAGATTTTATTCATAGTTTCACTGCCCCGTAGCCAATATAGCCGAACTAGGCGCTGTACGCTTACAGCCAACGCAATGCGAGGTATGCAACGCGAGTATAAAAAAATGCCGGATGCTCGTAAGTTGTGATTTGACACGAAGGGAGCACCGAGGATTGCAAACTGCTCGCCATAAAGCTGACGGTGGTCACCGACACGGTATCGACCCGTTGCGGTCGTTCAGCCAACGCGCTTCGAAGCGCTGGTTCTCGGTGCCATTGCTGTCATTGAGGATGACTCAGACGAATGGCAGGTGTAATGCGGTTTGCTGACATTGATTGGGCGACACAGAGTCGAGCGGCCGCTTTCATCAGCGGCTAGGGGCTGCACCCGACACATTGCAATTCTTCGAATTTCCAAAAAACAGACCGTCAACGTAACGCAGTTAAGGGGCTGGGCGCTTTTGAGCAG
>JAUYJO010000134.1 GCA_030700315.1 Gallionella sp. | reverse complement strand
GAGATAACAACAAAAACAAAAGCAACATCAAGAACAGAGGCAAAAGTAAAACCGGGGCAGCGCCGTCCAGCTGCAAGTGAAGTCGAATGTGCAGCTTAAACTTGATGCATTATTGTCTTGACTCAAGGATCCACTTTAATTGGTGTTTATTATTGCGGCAGAATCGGCATGCAGCCTTAGTCAGCTAGATTAGTCTGCTAGAATAGCCCAAACTGAGAAAAGCCATCCATATTTCCACCGAATCATGACGATAGTTGCCGTATTTAACCAGAAGGGCGGGGTAGGCAAGACCACTACGGCGCTCAACCTTGCCGCCGCGCTGGCGCGTCGCGGACACAAGCCGGTAGGGATCGACCTTGACCCGCAGGCGCAATTCGGCATCATTGCCGGGATCTCCGCACAAACCGGCGACGACAGCATTTTCAGCCTGTTTCAGCGCAACCGCCCGTTGCGCGAAATGATTCAGGATTCGGCCAGCGGAATCGGCATCATCCCGTCGCACATCGAACTGTCCAAGGTGGATGCGCTGTATGGCAAGGGCTACAACGCGATCAACAAGCTGAACATCAGTTTGCAGGCAGAAAAAGCGGCGAGCGGATATAAACACTGGATAATCGATTGTTCCCCGCTGGTGGGTGTGCTTTCGCTGAACGCCATCTTCGCCAGCGATGGTGTCATCGTCCCGATGTCGGCGGATTACCTGTCCCTCAAGGGAGCTGTCCAGATCCAGAAAACGCTCAAGGCGCTGGAACGGGTACTGAAGCGCCGCGTAAACCGCCGTTACCTGCTCACCCGTTTCGACTCGCGGCGGCGCATGGCCAGAAATGTCCTAGAGATGGCAGAAGCGGAATTTGGCGCGGATGTGTGCCGGACGCTCATTTCTGAAAACGTCAGCCTGGCGGAAAGCCCATCGCTGAACAAGAACATTTTCGAACATGCGCCCAGCAGCCGGGGGGCGAAAGATTACGATGCGCTGCTCGACGAATTGATGGCGGGCGGGTTTATTGAATAATTTGCAGGGTGAGTAAACGGCTTTATCTTTAACCAGCTTGGTTTAACCCGGATTTTCCATTAGAGCGTAGGTCGGGCTTCAGCCCGACATGTCGGGTTAAAACCCGACCTACAACCCCTTGATTTTTGAAAGCCCAAGGGCTAATGGAAAATCCGGGTTTAACGTGAAACAACACAAAATGGAACCCCAAACCCCCTCCAGCTCCCCCTTGTGCGAGCATCCGCTGCGCGGATTGCCTGCTTACCCCACTTCAGGGGGAGAGCCCACCTCCTCCCCTGACAAGCATGTCCTGAGCTTGTCGAAGTGGGGGAGGCCGGGAGGGGTTCGGGGTAAAAGGTGGAGCAATCTTGCGAGGCGTTTCATCATCAGCGGTGGCTAACTGCCATGCCCGGCTAGATATAAAAAATCGCGTGGATGCAATGACTTGCCTATCTTGCGCCCCGTCTATAGTGCCTGTGGTGTGACAGCCCGATAAGCGTGGTTCAATGAATAAAAATGCAATGATTCGACCCAATCCAACACAAGAAAACCAATTTTTCCGGCTGCCGGATGGGCGGCGGCTGGGCTATGCCGAATATGGCGTACCGGAGGGCAGCACGGTGCTGTTTTTTCATGGTGCGCCCGGCTCGCGCCATATTCATGCGGACATGGCGCGCGCGTCGGCGCAATGCGGCGTTCGGCTGATTGCGGTGGAGCGCCCTGGCTATGGTTTGTCCGACCCGCAGCCGGGGCGCACGATGCTCGATTGGCCGGAAGATGTCGCGGCATTGCTGGGCGCGCTGGGTATCGCACAGTTCGCGATCATCGGTTTTTCGGGTGGCAGCCCCTATGCCCTGGCCTGCGCTTACAGGCTCCCCGGGCAGGTAACAAAAATAGCCCTGGTCGGCACACTTGCTCCGCTCGATGTGCCCGGCGTAACGGCGGGAATTTCGCCTGCGGTCAGCGGCCTGTACTCGCTCGCCCAAGCCAATCCGGACGCATTGAGAAATACCCTTGCCGCTATCGCTCCTACCCCTTTAGCCTTGGCGGAAGCTATGTCCGCATCCGCCACCGGGTGGGACAGGAATGTGATGAATGCGCGGCACGCGGAATTTGAAACGGAATACACGCAAACGCTGCATACTGGAGTCGAGGGCGTTGCCTCCGACTTTGTGTTGGCATCCCAAAGCTGGGGATTTCCGCTCGACGGTATCAACACCGAGGCACATCTCTGGTGCGGAACAGCCGATTGCAATACCCCGCCCGCGATGGCGGATTACATTGCGTCACGACTCCAGAACAGCCATCTATTCAGGCTGGCGGATGAAGGGCATTTTGTGCTCTATGGGCACTGGGAAGAAATTCTGAGGCGGTTGGTTTAGCGCTTATTCAACCGGATAATTCATCCGGCTAAACCGGAATCCCGTCTAACGGGCATGGCGGTAGCCGCCCATGATGATGAAACGTCTCGCGAGATTGCTTCACATTTTACCCCGAACCCCTCCCGGCCTCCCCTTGTCAGGGGAGGAGGTGGGCTCTCCCCCTGACAAGGGGGAGCTGGAGGGGGTTTGGGGTTCCATTTTGTGTTGTTTACGTTAAAAACCACTCTGCAAATCAGCCTAACGGGCATGGCAGTAGCCACCCCTGATAATGAAACTGCCATGCCCGTTCCCCTCTCCTCAATCCTCTCCCGCAAGCGGGCGAGGAGGCAAACGATCGCTACGCGAGTTTCACGGTAAACCACCATGTGACATAGCCGTTCATCGCGCCGCCCGATGACTTGCCGTGTTATCCCATGCGCTTCGGCCAGGACATCAGCATTCTGATGAGCTCGGCCTGGCGATGCGCGCCAGTCTTTTCCCGGATAGCGCGCAACTGGCTGCGGACGGTATGGAGGGTGACATTGAGTGCCTGCGCGATCGGCGGAAGCGAGGTGTGTTCGAGCAGCAGGCTCATGATGCGCGCCTCCGCCCGGGACAGGTCGTGGACTTTGGCGAATCCTTCCAGGTCGATCTGGTCGATGGCCGTGGCATCGTGGATCATCAGCGCGATGGCGGGACGCCGCGCATCCGGCGGGGCATTGCCTTCCAGCGGCATCGGCACGCGGATCAGCCATAGGTTGCCCTTGTCGGAGGGGCGCGTTATCCCGAGCAAAGTTTCTTCCGTGCGGCGATCACCGAGCAACGCGTCGAGCCTGGCCTGCTCCCCGCTTGCGACGACCAGCCTGCCGTCGATGACCTTGAGCGTATCGTTGAATTCCAGAAAATCCTGCGCCTGTTCATTGGCGAAAACTACCTTGCCCTGCTTGTCGAGCAGCAGCAGCGGGGAGAGGGTATCCACGGCGCACCGCATCATGCCGGCCTGTCGTTCGAGCGCGCCGTTGCGAAAACCGATGCGCGTTGCTTCGCGCAGGTGGGGAATCAGCGCGGCCAACAGCGCCTTCTCGTCCGAGCCGAATACGGGCATCGCATGGGAACGGTAGATCGAGATATGCACTATCGGGATGTCGGGCTCGCTGCCGTCATGCAATATGCCGCAGCACAGGTCGTGAATGTCGGCGTGTGCCAGAAACTCGCGGTAGAACACCGAGGCGAGAAATTCCTCGCGCGGCAGCAGATCGTCGCTGCTCACGACATTGCCCGGCACGAACAACCCCAGTTCATGCCCGCGCTGCATCCAGACATCAAACGCGTGATAGCGCTCGACATAAGGCCTGAAATCCTCGTAAGTTAGCCGACAAGGTACCCAGATACCCTGCTGCTCCGGTGTCGCCTGGTTGGAAAAGATCAGCCCGCAATTTCCGCCCAGCAAGGGGGTAATCGGTGCGAAGGCCTCCGGCCAGTGCGCCGGGTTGGTCGCCGCCGCGTAGATCGCGGGCAGCAGCGGCGCGATTTGCGCCGCGATAGTCGGGCCGTTTTGCTGAATCTGTGCGGGCTTCATTGTTTCCCCCAAGAGAGCATTGCATAGGTTTTCTGACGCATGACACCTTGATTCGTCAGGCGCGATATTCAGATTGATTACCCTTGGTGTAATCATAGCCAAAAAACCAGAATTTTTCTGAAAATATACCTCATTTGAGGGATGCGAAAAGGAATCGACCTGGTTTAAAGTGCCTCCCATGTCCTCATGCATGTTTTACCGGCGCTCGGGTTTCATCCGCACAGCCGGTAGCCGCAAACAGCAATCGGCCAGCGCACGGGAGCGACATGCCCGAACAACTATTTTTTGAATGGGAGCCCGATTATGGATACGATAGGGAGAATGCTTCATCACTGGGCTGTGGTGTTCGCGCCAGGCGGGTTTAATAGTGTCGCCGTCAAGGTTGACACGCCGGAGCAGGCGGAACTTTTACGGCTCCGCGAGGAGAATGCCAGGCTTAAGCGGGAGGTTGAAGTCCTCAAGAAAGTGTCGCAATATTTCGCGAGGCAGGCAGTGTGAAGTGTGTCTGATTTTTTAGAGGTGCCGTAGCTACTCAGGTCGATGTACTACGTTCAAACAATAGCCACAACGCCAGTCCCTTCCCCCTGGTAGGGGGAAGGTTAGGATGGCGGCCATGACACGGCGTTGCGAAGCATCTGGGGCGGGAATGGCCGCCTCACACCCGCTCCCTCAATCGGCTGGCTTCGCCAGTAACGTGTCGCGGGATGTGGGGGTGGAAGGGTGGCATCATCGCACGGTGTCTTTTTGCCACCTTTCTACCCCCATCCCTGCCTTCCCCCTGCAAGGGGGAAGGAGAAAAACGGCAGCACCTGAGCAGTTACTCTATGAATTATCAAAAACTGATCTTGCCATCAATCCCAAACGCGCGCGGGTCGCCGCGCTTGACGAACTGGTTGCCGAAAAAATCGCGACCGCGCGCGGTGGTGTAGTTGTTGTTGAACAGGTTGCGCGCCCACAGGCTTAGCTTCAAGGGTGCCTGGTCGGCGGCAAACGACACGCGCGCGTTGACGATGTCCCTGCTGCTGACGGCGTCCAGGATTTCGCTGTTATCCACGTTGCTGTACGATTTGCTGCGGTGGCTGACTTCGCCATAAAAATCCAGCCGGCC
The DNA here is from genome assembly GCA_030700315.1 of Gallionella sp. Lineage (GTDB taxonomy): Bacteria > Pseudomonadota > Gammaproteobacteria > Burkholderiales > Gallionellaceae > Gallionella. Next base: position 31,354 of record JAUYJO010000134.1, on the reverse strand, counting down.
ACCCATGGAAGGCGCAGCCATGCTGTAGTTGACGGTCACGGCAGCCGTCAGATCAGGCGCATCGGGCAGGCGCTTGCCGGCGGCATCGCCGCCGCCGCCGGTCAGCCCGCCGGGGAAACTGTTGAAGGTTGCTTTCAGGATACCGATATTGCCGCCGATGCTGAGGTTGTTGGTCAGCATGGCGCGCAGGCTGGCCTCCGCGCCGGTCGATTCGGCCTTTGCCGCATTTTTGAGTTGCATTTCGGTGGTGCCGGCACCGAGATCGACAAACTGGAACACCTGAAAATCCTTGAAGGTGCTGTGGAAAACCGCAAGGTCGTATGACAGGCGGCGATCCGCTGTCGCGCCCTTCAATCCGAGCTCATAACTGTTGACGGTTTCCTTGTTGAAATCCATCCCATCGGCAATCTGGGTTGCGGTCAGGTAATCGAGGTTCCAGCCGCCGCTCTTGAATCCGGTCGAGTATTTCCCGTAAAGGTTGAGTGATTTATCCAGTGCGTAGGTGATGCCCGCCATCGGCGTCAGCATCGAGTCGGAGCGGCCATCGGTGTAGCTGACGGCGGTGCCCATGCCGATCGCGCCGCTGGCTGCGCCGTTGATGTTATAGAGCAGGCTCTTCCTTTCGCCGGTATAGCGTGCGTCCAGATTGAGCGTCAGCCTGTCGGTCAGATCGTAATCCAGCGACCCGAACAGCGCGTAGGAATCGGTCTTCACCGTGCCCGACACCGGTATGGTGTCGCCGGGGTTCATGCCCAGCAGCGTGCCGAACGGAATCGGCACAGGGACGAGCGGGTGGTTCACCAGCGTATGGGTGTCCTGGCCGGTAATCGCCAGGCGATAAGTATCCGCGGATTCATGCATCAGATATACGCCGGCCACATAGCGCAGCGGGCCTGCAAGCGGCGACGCGATGCGGATTTCCTGGGAGAGCTGCTTGAAGTTGTCGGTGTAGTTGACATGAAACATATCGTCGGGGCTCCAGTCATTGTCAACCTCGCGGTTCTGATGCGTGTCGCGATAGCCGGTGATGGCCGTCAGCGTGCGGCCTCCCGCCATATCGTAGTTTGCCGTCAGGCTGGCGCCGGACAGCCGGTTGTTGAGATAGGGCGTGGTGTTGTAATTGACGGTGTGGTCTGGATATAGTCCGCCCGGCAGCGGGGCGTCGAACATTCCCGTGGCAGCTTCGGCAATGCCCTTTTGCCGGATGTTGGCGTGGTCGGCGGCAAGATCGATCATCAGCCGGTCGCTTGCCTGAATGGCGAGCTGGCCGCGCAGCGACGCGCGTTTCAGATCGTCGACTTTCCGGTTGTTGAACAGGTTGGTGGTGAACCCGTCGCGCGCTTCATAGCCGAGGGAAAATTTGCCCAGCAGCTTGTCCGAAATCGGCCCCGACACGCTGGCATAGCCTTCGCGTGTGCCATAGTTGCCGGCCACGGCGCGGAAAGAGCTGGCGAAGGTTTCCGACGGCGCGCGCGTGGTGATGTTGACCGCACCGGCCACGGTATTGCGACCGAACAGATGCCCCTGCGGGCCGCGCAGCACTTCCACTTGCTCGATATCTGACAGAGACTGGTCGAGAGCTTGTGCCTGCCCCATGTAAATGCCGTCCAGATAAACGCCGGCGCGCGTATCGAAACCGATATTGCGCCCGCCGCCGCCCACGCCGCGAATCGTGACGGTATTCACGCCGAGCGACTGGGCGATGGAAAAATTCGGCACCAGTTGCTGCATCTCGGTCAGCGTCGCGGCGCGGCTGTTATCCAGCGTCTTCCGGTCGACGACCGTCATGGAGACCGGCACCTCCTCGATGGACTGGACGCGCTTTTGCGCCGTGACCACTACCTCGCCCAGAGATAGGGGAGCGGTGTCGGTAGCGGGAGTCTGCTGTTCCTCAGCGTGGCAGTGCGCACTGGCTGCCGCCAACATCAACAAAGCGCTTATCCACCGGAATCCGAGCTGTTGCAATGAAGTCATTATAAATCTCCCATGGTTGAGGCTAATTCAGTTAGTGGGGTATCCAGCTAAATGCTGTGATTTTGATGGGGAGAGTAAATTTTCCTTAAATTACAATAAGTTACAATACGCGCTAAACACGTACCACTTTCAACGCAACAAAAGAACCATGAACTTTACTTTTTTTATCAACAAGTTAAACGCATGAAAATATTTACCGCATTTAGCTGGATACCCCACTTCAGTTATGTAAACCCCCCGGCTATGCCGGGGGCTCAATTAGGTTTGACCGCTCCGGCGGTCATTAAAGAGCAACAATAAAATTTGGCGACATCATTCCCTCCCCCTTGCAGGGGGAGGGCTAGGGAGGGGGTAGAAGCTAAGCATGAATACAATCGGAATTTCTACCCCCATCCCAACCTTCCCCCTGCAAGGGGGAAGGAGTAAAAAAGCCTGCCACCTTCAGGCGGTTCAAGGTTTTATCGGCCCCGTTGAGGGGGGCACTCAATAAGCTCCCAGCTTTGCCGGGGGCATTTAACTCGTGTCATCGCGGCAATTCGCCAGCGTGCCGGTTGCGAGCAACATCAGCAACTCGGCCTGGCTTTGTGCGCCGGTCTTGGCGAAGATGGATTTCAACTGGCTGCGCGCGGTGTGGACGGTGATGCACAGCTCATCGGCCGCCTGCTCCATATTCCTGAGCGCGGAGAGCTTCGCGGCCAGCCGTGCCTCGGCAGGGGAGAGCTCGTACAGGGTGGCCAACCGTTGGGGGGATAGCCGCAGGCCGCTGGGCTTGGAAATAAACAGGGCGACACAACCCGACGCGAGCGCCACATCGAGGCGCGCGGAGAATTCCAGCGGGATCGGCATCACCAAGCAATGCAGGGATTCGCCGTTGGGCAGGGCGATACGCATGTCGCCGCCCCGGTTGGTGCCGGGAGCGCCCTGCGCCGCATCGCTGATGAGCTGATAGAGCCGCGCGGTTTCCGCCAGGTTGGGCAGCGCCAGCCGGCTTTGATGGGAGTTGATGCCCTGGCCTGATCCCAGAAGTTGCTCCGCCGCACGGTTGACGAACAGCGGCGCGCCGGAACGGTTGGTCAGAATCACGCCCATGCGCAGTTGGTCCAGCGTGCCGAGCGCCCAATCCTTTTCGACGGCGGCGCTGCTGAGTTTGCGATGCACCTGTACCGCACGGGTGACATGCGGCGCGAGAATTCCCATCAGTCGCGCCTGTTCCTCGCCGAAGGCACCGGCGCGTTTGCCGCGCTGCGCGCCAAACAGCAGCGTGTGGTCGCCATCCCTGGCAAGCAGAGAACCCACCGCATGCACCTTGTCCTGGGGAAGGAAGTAATCGTTGTAGAACTCGGTCTTGCGCTGTTCGGACATGCTGAAAACTTGATCAGATGTTTTGACTTCACCCAACAGAAATTGATTTAAGACGGGTGTCAGGTAGTCCAGCTTGACGAAGTGGTTACAATAAGCCGCCTGCCACGCGGGATCGTAGCCGATGCTGGCGACAAATCCTGCCTTACCAGCTTGCCAATCAGCCGAGCGCAGCATGGCAGAACAGCCGCCCACGGCACGCGCAAACGCGTCGAGAAAAATCGGCCATTTGTGCTCGTCCAGCGCGGCTTCGTAAACCATGCCCACCAGATTGAGGGCGGTGTCATCGGAAAGGCTCATCGTCTGTCTCTAAGATCGGGTTTGCCAGCGCGCGGAGGCTGCATCCGCTTTTTGCTGCCGGCGACCATGCTGGTTATTGGTTGTTGTTGCGATTAAAAACAGCGAGTTGCACAGATCGTTATAGTTTTGTGCAAAACATACCACACCGCATGAAAAAAGTGTATATAGCCGAACGGCCTATTTTTGCATCACCTCGTTTATGGCGACGTTTATGGCGGCCGCGCCGCCCCGGCTGCCGTCTGGAGTTGCCCGGATATAGGCGCAGCGCCGCAAAATGATCGGAAGCTTTGCGGCTCGGGGTGCATGAGTCAATTCGGCGGCGAAAAATGGTTTTGACGGGGCCGGATATTTATGTATAATTCGCGCCTTCGCAAAAAGTCGCCCAAGAAATCACAATAGTTAATCGAGGTTGTTATGTACGCAGTTATTAAAACCGGTGGTAAGCAATATCGTGTTACGTCTGGTGAAACTTTAAAAGTTGAAATCATCCCCGGCGACGTGGGCAGCGCCATTGTGCTGGACAAAGTGCTGATGGTGGCCGACGGCGACAAGCTGTCCGTAGGCAAGCCACTGCTGACTGGCGCTTCCGTGCAGGCGACCATCGTGTCGCATGGCCGTGGCGACAAGATACGCATCTTCAAGATGCGCCGCCGCAAGCATTACCAAAAAAATCAAGGTCATCGTCAGAACTACACCGAAATCCGCATCGACGGTATTTCGGCTTAAATTTTGGCGTAATTTTCGTAAGGAGCAGACAACATGGCATCAAAAAAGGGCGGCGGCAGTACCAGTAACGGACGCGACTCACACTCAAAACGACTCGGCGTGAAGAGCTACGGCGGCGAACTGATTAGCGCGGGCAGCATCATCGTGCGCCAGCGCGGCACCGAATTTCATCCCGGCGACAACGTCGGCATGGGCAAGGATCACACCCTGTTTGCCAAGATCACCGGCAAGGTAGTGTTCGCCATCAAGGGCGCGCAACAGCGTAGAACAGTTTCCATCGTCGCCGCGTAAACTGCGCCGTTTGGAACAAATCAGCCCTATCGCAAGGTAGGGCTTTTTTATTTGTATCGTAGGGCGGGCTATGCCCGCCATGTCGGGCGCAGCCGCTTTTCTCCTTCCCCCTTCCAGGGGGAAGGGACTGGCGTTGTCGCTCTTTTCAAGCATACGATTTCGACCTAAGTAGTTACCGAAATGTTTCATTATCAGGGGCGGCAAAATTGCCATGCCCGTTAGGGAAGCGCGAATTTATTCTGTTTCGTCGCACCCCTTCCTGGGCGAAGAGACTGGCGTTGTGGCTATTTTCGAGCCTACGACTTTGATCTGGGTAGTTGCATCAAAACTAAATTTACAATAATTCATTGTTTTTATTGACCCTGCCATCTCACAGGCATATGCTGCCACCCCGATGCACCATCCGAAATCTCTTCAGGAAGGTCTCACCATGAAACGCAATCAATCCGGCTTTACCTTGATCGAAATCGCCATTGTGCTGGTGATTATCGGCCTGCTGCTCGGTGGTGTGCTGAAAGGGCAGGAGCTGATTAACAGCGCAAAAGTAAAAAATCTGGCCACCGATTTCAAGAACATTCCGGTGCTCATCTACGGCTACCAGGACAAATTCAAGGCATTGCCGGGGGACGACCCCAAAGCAATCAGCCATGTAGCCGCCACCACGGATGGCGATAGCTCGGGAATAATCAATGGCAAGTGGAACGCGGCTTCCGGGGAGACCTTCAATTTCTGGCAGCACGTCCGCTTGGCCGGTTTTGCCCCAGGCCCGACAGATACCAACGCCGCAGACTATCTTCCCGTGAACGTGGCGGGTGGAAAAATTGGCATGACCAATTCCAGTGCCGCCGATTCTCCGGTTGCAAATCTGAGGGGTTCGTATGTCATTTGCTCTGATGGCATTGCGGGAAAATTTGCCAAACAACTGGATATCACTCTTGACGACGGCAATTCTGCCACGGGTTCAATGCAAGCAACTGCCCAGGGAACAGTAAGCGGCGGAGCTGCAAACGGCAATATGACAGATGACACAACCTATTTGGTTTGCATGGGTTTCTAACGGGCATGGCTAGTATGCCATCCCTGTCAATGAAACATTTTTTAGGGTTGCTTCGCGTTTTACTCTGAACCCCAAACCCCTGGTGAAACAACTAGCCATTCGACTATGCCATCAAAAGGCGATGGCCAAGTCGCTGGTTATCCCAACCTCCCCTTGTGCGAGCATCCGTTGCGCGGATTGCCTGCTTACCCCACTTCATGGGAGAAGGCTCCCCCCCCTGACAAGCGAAAGATATCCGTAGGTCGGGTTTTAACCCGACATGTCGGGCTGAAGCCCGACCTACGTCCAAATGGATTATCTGGGATTATCTCCTTTGAGCCCTAATCCGCCTGTTTGCGCAAAAATGACGGGATGTCCAGCGTGTCCATGCCGGATTTTTCCATCGCATCGATGGTTTCCCTGCGGCCACGGCGCATCACGGCCGGCGTGTCCAGTACGTCGTAATTCACCCCGCTGTTGGCAATCGGCTCGTCGTGCGTGCCGGTGCGCTGATAAGTTTCTTCGCCCCGGTAAACCACTTCCGGTTTCTGTTTGACGATGCGCGGCGCACCCAGGCCAGTCGCCACGACGGTCACGCGCAATTCATCGCCCATGATTTCATCGAACACCGAACCGACGATCACTGTCGCTTCTTCTGCCGCGAACTGGACGCACTTCATCACATCGTCAATCTCCTTCAACTTCAGGCCAATCGAGGAGGTGATATTCACCAGCACGCCGCGCGCGCCGGACATATCCACGTCTTCCAGCAGCGGGCTGGCGATGGCTGCCTCTGCCGCAAGGCGCGCGCGGTCGGGGCCCGAGGCGATCGCGGAACCCATCATCGCCATGCCGTTTTCCGACATTACGGTTTTCACATCCGCGAAGTCGACGTTGATCAAGCCGGGCACGTTGATCACTTCGGCGATACCCGCCACCGCGCCTTGCAACACGCCGTTGGCGGCCTTGAACGCTTCCGGCACGGTGATACTTTCACCCAGCACTTCCATCAACTTGGAATTCGGCACGATGATCAGCGAATCGACATGCTCGTGCAGCGCCTCGATACCGGCCTTGGCGAAGCGCATCCGGTTGCCTTCGTAGGTAAACGGCTTGGTGACCACCGCCACGGTGAGGATGTCCAGTTCGCGGGCGATTTGCGCGACGATCGGCGCGGCGCCAGTGCCGGTGCCGCCGCCCATGCCGGCGGTGATGAACACCATGTTCGCGCCGCAGATCATCTCCTTGATGCGCTCGCGGTCTTCCTCGGCTGCCGCCTGCCCGACCGAAGGCTTGGCGCCGGCACCCAGGCCCTTGGTGATGTTTGCGCCGATCTGCAACTGGGTGCGAGCCTTGCTGCGCTTGAGCGCCTGCGCATCGGTGTTGATGACGATGAACTCGACCCCCTGCACGCCCTGTTCGATCATGTGATCGACCGCATTACCGCCGCAACCGCCCACCCCGATGACCTTGATCACCGCCTCCTGTGTTGCCTCTTCCAATAGTTCGAATGCCATTATTGCCTCCTTGTCGTAATTACAAAAACCAACCCCGAACCCGCCTACCGCCCCCCGCTACAAAAACACTCCCGTTCACGTAACTACCGTGTTCAACGGACCCTTACTAACAGGCATGGCAGTAGCCACCCCTGATGTTGAAACGTCTCGCAAGATTGCTGCACCTTTTACCCCGACCCCCTGGTGAAACAACTAGCCATTCGACTAGACCATCAAAAGGCGATGGCCTAGTCGCTGGTTATCCCGACCTCCCCCTTGTGCGAGCATCCGCTGCGCGGATTGCCTGCTTACCCCACTTCAGGGGAGGAGGTGAGCTCTCCCCCTGACAAGGGGGAGCTGGAGGGGGTTTGGGTTTCCATTTTGTGTGCTCCAGACTAAAAATTTTTCTGGAACCAGGATTTCATTTTCTCCAACACATCGCCCAGCGAGGTGGATTGCTTGCGCGCCTCTTCACCGCGCTGAAAATGCTCCATGCCATACAGCAACAGCCCCACACCGGTCGCCATGCGCGGCGTTTTCACCACATCGGATAATCCGCCGACATATTTGGGGATACCCAGGCGCACCGGCCTATGAAAAATCTCTTCGCCCAGCTCGACCATGCCCTGCATGGCGCTGCTGCCGCCGGTAATCACGATGCCCGACGACAGCAAATCCTCGAAGCCGCTGCGGCGCAATTCCTGCTGCACCAGCGAATACAATTCCTCGATGCGCGGTTCGATCACCTCGGCCAGCGTCTGGCGCGACAACGTGCGCGGCCCGCGTTCGCCGACGCCCGGCACTTCGATCGTTCCGTCATCGGCCAGCTGGCGCAGCGCGCAGCCATGCTTGATCTTGATGTCTTCGGCATCCTGCGTCGGCGTGCGCAACGCCATCGCGATGTCGTTGGTCACCTGGTCGCCGGCAATCGGGATCACGGCGGTGTGGCGGATTGCGCCGCCGGTAAACACCGCGATGTCGGTGGTGCCGCCGCCGATATCGACGATGCACACGCCGAGTTCTTTTTCATCCTCTTCGAGTATCGCCTTGCTCGACGCCAGCGGTTGCAGGATCAATTCGTCGACCTCAAGCCCGCAGCGCAGAATGCACTTCATGATGTTCTGCACCGCAGCCTCCGCGCCGCTGACGATATGCACCTCCACATCCAGGCGCATGCCGCTCATACCCAGCGGTTTTTTGATGCCATCCTGGCCGTCGATACTGAACTCCTGTTCGAGAATGTGCAGAATCTTCTGGTCGCCCGGCAAGCTGATCGAACTGGCGGTTTCGATCACTCTTTGCACGTCGGCGGGCGTAACCTCTTTATCCTTTATTTTCACCATGCCGCGCGAATTGATGCCACGGATATGGCTGCCCGCGATGCCGGTATGGACGTAATGGATTTTGCAATCGGCCATCAGCTCGGCCTCTTCCAGCGCGCGCTGGATCGAGCCCACCGTGGCTTCGATGTTGACCACCATACCTTTCCTCATGCCGTCGGATTCGTGCATGCCCATGCCGATCACCTCCAACATGCCATCCGGCTTGACCTCGCCGACGATGGCCACGATCTTGGAGGTGCCGATATCCAGCCCGACCACCAGGTTTTTGGTCTCTTTGTTTCTGCTCATCGCGTGCGCTCCGCTTCAGAAGACATAACCAGCGACTTGGCTGGCGTTGTTTGCCAGCCTAGTCGAATGGCTAGTTGCTCCATCAGAGGACAGAAGACAGAGGACAGAAAAGCCTGTCTATTTCCCGCCACCTTCCTTGCGCCCTCAATTTTTAATATCTTCAACTTTCAGCCCCCAGCTTTCTATCTTCCACCATCCGCCTGACGGCAAATCCGTTGCGATAGCGCAGGTCAACATATTTCACCGCGCCTTCTGTCATCTGTCTTCTGATGGAACAACTAGCCATTCGACTAGGCTGGCAAACAACGCCAGCCAAGTCGCTGGTTATGTCATCTGTCTTCTGAACCGCCACGAACCGCGCCAGGCGCTGCTGCATCTGCTCGCGCCCCAACTCCAGCACCGTGCCGTTGCTCAGGCGCAACTGCCAGGCATGGCGCGGCGACAAGGCCAGTTGCACCACTTGCAAATCAAGTGCGGCGAGCTGCCGGCTGAAGTCGCCGTAGCGCTGCGTAACCTCGCCCGAATCACCTGTCTGCCCCATAAAATCAGGCAATACCTGCCCGGTATCAGCGCTGAACACCTCGCCATAGGTATTCACCAACGCCGCGCCGTTCCAGCGCGCCAGCGCCTGGTGTTCCTCCAGATGCACCGCCAGCCGGTCGGGGAACTCGCGCCGGATCGCGACGCTGCGCACCCACGGCAATTTTTCCAGCGACTGCCTTAGCCGCCCGATATCCACGGTGAAGAAATTGCCGTTCACCTCACTGCGCACCGCCTGCAACACATCCCCGGAAATCACCCGCTGCGGCACCGCACTCAAGCGCACGCTGTGCAACGGCAACAACCCCGGCAGATGCGCAATGTAATAAGCGGCCCCGTATAGCGCCGCCAGCACGCTGAAAGCCAGCAGCGCGTTGGCGATGTTGCGCAACAGGGCGGCGTTATCCCACATGCGCCGACTCCAATACGCGCAACACCAGTTGCTCGAAACTGATACCGGCCTGGCGCGCCGCCATCGGCACCAGGCTGTGGTCGGTCATCCCCGGCGAGGTGTTCGCTTCCAGCAGATAGGGCTTGCCCGCTTCGTCCACCAGAAAATCCACCCGCCCCCAGCCTTGTCCGCCGATCAGCGCGAAAGCCTGTTTGGCCAGGCGCTGCATCTCAGCTTCCTGCGCCGCGTCCAGGCCGCATGGGCACAGGTAGCGGGTGTCGTCGCGCAAATATTTCGCCTCGTAATCGTAGAACTCGTTGGCCGGCTCAATCTTGATCACCGGCAATGCCTCATCGCCGAGAATTGCCACGGTGTATTCGCCACCGCCGATGAAACTTTCCGCCAGAACGAGTGAATCGTGCTTCGCGGCCGCCTGATAAGCGCCACGCAATTCGCCGACTGTCTTCACCTTGCTGATGCCGACGCTGGAGCCTTCGTTGGCCGGTTTGACGAACAGCGGCAAACCCAATTGCTGCACCACTGCATCCCAGTCGCTTTGTTCATCCAGCAATGTGTATGCTGGTATCGGCAATCTCGCCGCCTGCCACACCAGCTTGGTGCGCCATTTGTCCATGCCCAGCGCGGAGGCCAGCACGCCGCTTCCGGTGTAGGGAATGCCCAGCAGTTCCAGCGCACCCTGCACCGTGCCGTCTTCGCCAAAGCGCCCGTGCAGCGCGATAAAGGCGCGCTCATAACCTTCGTCGCGCAAAGCCTGCAAGTTCTGTGTCGCCGGGTCAAAGGCGTGCGCATCCACGCCGCTGCGCTGCAAAGCCGCCAGCACCGCCGCGCCGCTTTTCAGCGACACTTCGCGCTCGGCGGATTTGCCGCCGAACAACACTGCCACTTTTCCGAATCTCTTCATGTACTCCATCCAATATCCAATCCAAGCGTAGGGTGGGCACGTACTTTGTGCCCACGCGATTTCTGTCCGCGTGGGCACGATAAAACTGTGCCCACCCTACGCATCATCGTATTCATGCCGCTTCCCCAATAATTCGCACTTCCGGGTGCAGGTCGATGCCGGTCTGTTGCCGCACCGCTGCCCGCACTTCATTGATCAAATTTTCGATATCCGCCGCCGTCGCTCCGCCCGTATTCACGATGAAGTTGGCATGTTTCTCCGACACCTGCGCGCCGCCGATGCGCCTGCCTTTCAGGCCGCATTGCTGGATCAACCGCGCCGCATGATCGCCCGGCGGGTTGCGGAACACCGATCCGGCATTCGGTAAATTCAGCGGCTGGCTGGCGATGCGCTTGCCGAGCAGCGCTTTGATTTCCTGCCGCGCGATTGCGCCGTCGCCCGCTTCAAACTTCAGCCATGCGGCGACGAAAAACTCGGAAGATTCCTGATCCCGGATTCCTGATTCCTGATTCCTGACAACATGCCGATACCCGATCTCGTAATCCTGCGGCGTGCGTTCGATCAGCTCACCGCAGCGCGTCACCGTCTGCACGCGCAGCACCTTCTCCCAAATCTCGCTGCCGTAACAGCCGGCGTTCATCGCCAACATGCCGCCGACCGTGCCGGGGATACCGGCGCAAAATTCCGCGCCGCGCAGATCGTGCAGCGCGGCGAAGCGCGCCAGCTTTGCACCCGGCACTCCTGCTTCGGCATAGAGCGTGGTTGTTGCCGCTTCAGTGGCTTTACAACCACGGCCTCCTCCTTGCGGGGAGATGCTGCCGTCAGCTTCGAGGCGCAGTCCGCCCAGCGCGCCGTGCAGCAACAGCACCGTGCCGCGCAAGCCGCCGTCGCGCACCAGCAGGTTGCTGCCCAGGCCCACTACATGCAGCGACTCGTCGGCAGGCAGGCCGCGCAGAAATACCAGCAGGTCGGCGATATCGGCGGGCCGGTACAGACGCTCGGCCACACCGCCCGCGCGCCAGCTGGTATGGCGGCTCATCGGCACGTCGCAGCACATTTTCCCGCGCAATTCAGAGGACAGAAGACAGAAGACAGAGGGCAGAGTGTTGAGCGGCAGCCCTCTATCCATCTTTCCCCCTCTGGGGGAAAGGGCAATTGATCCCTCCCCCTCTGGGGGAGGGGTTGGATGGGGGTTGGCCGCGTTTTTATCGAAAGATTGCCGCGCAGCGGCAACAAAATCTCTGTCCTCTGTCCTCTGTCCTCTGTCCTCTGCCGCATGCGCCAGCATGCCCGGCACGCCGCCGATTGAGCCCGCGCCCATCGTGATCACCACATCGCCGCCGCGCGCCATCTGCATGATGGCCTGCGGCATATCCTGAATGTTTTCGACGAATACAGCCTCGTCCTGCCCGGCGACGCGCAGCGCATGCATCAGCGCGCGCCCGTCTGCCGCGACGATAGGCGGCTCTCCCGCCGCATACACCTCCGCCAGCAACAGCGCGTCCACGCCGCGCAACACTTTGACGAAATCCTCGAACAAGTCGCGGGTGCGCGTGTAGCGGTGTGGCTGAAAGGCCAGCACCACCCGCCTGCCGGGAAATGCGCCACGCGCCGCCGCCAGCGTGGCCGCCATTTCCACCGGATGGTGACCGTAGTCGTCGATAAGAGTGAAACTTCCTCTTCCGCCTTTGGAAGAGGAATCGATTGCTCTCTCTCCCGCAGGCGGGATAACCAGCGACTTGGCTGCGGTTTCTTGCAGCCTAGTCGAATGGCTAGTTGTTTCACCCAGAGAGTTGGAGAGAGGGTAGTCGGACAACTGTATTTCACCGTACCGCTGAAACCTCCGCCCCACCCCCTGGAACTCGGCCAAAGCCGCAACGATCGCATCATCTGTTACGCACACTTCCAGCCCGATCGCGATCGCGGCGAGCGCGTTCAACACGTTGTGCGTCCCGGCCAGGTTCAAGGTGATGTCCAGGTCTTTCGGCGTGCCGTTCTGGCGGCACTCGGCGGTGAAGCGCATCTGTCCGCCCTGATGGCGCACGTTGACCGCGCGGATCATTGCACCCTCACTGAGCCCGTAAGTGCATACCGGCTTGCTGATGCGCGGCAGGATTTCGCGCACGTTGGCGTCGTCGATGCACAGCATCGCCATACCGTAGAACGGCAGGTGTTCGACGAAGTCCACGAACGCCTGCTTGAGCCTGCCGAAATCGTGGCCGTAGGTCTCCATGTGATCCGCGTCGATATTGGTGATCACCGCGAGGATAGGCTGCAGGTACAGGAACGACGCATCCGATTCGTCGGCCTCGGCGACGATAAATTCGCCGGTGCCCAACTTTGCATTGGCGCCGCTGCTGTTGAGCTTGCCGCCGATCACGAAAGTGGGATCGAAACCGCCCTTGGCCAGCACGCTGGCGGCCAGCGAAGTGGTGGTGGTCTTGCCGTGGGTGCCCGCCACCGCGATGCCCTGGCGCAAGCGCATCAGTTCCGCGAGCATCATCGCACGCGGCACCACCGGGATGCGGCGCGCGCGCGCCGCGACCACTTCCGGGTTGTCTGCCTTGACGGCGGTGGACACCACCACCGCATCGGCGTTGGTGAGATGCTGTTCGGCATGACCGAGATACACCGTCGCGCCAAGCTGTTTGAGGCGTTGCGTGGCGACGTTCTCGCCGAGGTCGGAGCCGCTGACCTGAAAGCCGAGGTTCAGCAGTACCTCGGCGATGCCGTTCATGCCGGAGCCGCCGATGCCGACGAAATGCAGATGTTTGACTTTATGTTTCATGCTTCAGCCAGTTCCGCGCAAACCTGCGCGACTCGTTGTGCCGCATCGGTCTTGGCTGCGCCGCGCGCCTGCTGCGCCATCACCGACAGTTTTTCGCGCCCCTGCCCATCATTCATCAGGTCGCGCAGCAACTGCGCCAGTTTCTCCGCATTCAATTCGCTTTGCGGCAACAACCATGCCGCGCCGCGCTCGGAGAGAAAGCGCGCGTTGTGCGTCTGGTGGTCGTCCACCGCAAACGGGAACGGCACCAGGATGCTCGCCACGCCTGCCACCGCCAGCTCCGCGATGGTCAACGCGCCGGCGCGGCAGATCACCACATCGGCATTCGCGTAGCTACCGGCCATGTCGTCGAGAAACGGGCGAATGTCGGCCCGCACGCCGGCCTGTTTATACATCTGTTGCACGGTCGCAAAATGCTGTTTGCCGGTTTGATGAACCACATTCGGGCGTACCTCTGCCGGCAGCAACGCGAGCGCCTGCGGCATGGTTTCGTTGAGCGCCTTCGCCCCGAGGCTGCCGCCCACCACCAGCACATTCAGCCTGCCGCTGCGCGCCGCATAACGTGTCTGCGAATCGCCCAATGCAGCGATGCTGCCGCGTACCGGGTTGCCGCACCAGACCGCCTTGGGCAGCACGTCGGGGAAACCGCTCAGCGTCTTCTGCGCGAGGCGCGCCAGCACCTTGTTGCTCAGCCCGGCGATGGAATTCTGTTCGTGGATCACCAGCGGGCGGCGCAACATGGCCGCCATCAGCCCGCCGGGAAAAGTGATGTAACCGCCCATGCCCAGCACCACGTCGGGACGATGGCGGAACATCGCGACCGCGCTCTGCCCCAGTGCGCGCAGCAGCGTGAACGGCAGCAACAACAGGCGCAGCAAGCCCTTGCCGCGCACGCCGGAGAAGTTTACCCAGGCCATTTCGTAACCGTGCTTCGGCACCAGTTCCGCCTCCATGCCGCCCGGCGCGCCCAGCCAGGTCACCCGCCACCCCTGCGCGCGCAGGATGTCGGCGACCGCCAGCCCCGGCATGATGTGCCCGCCGGTGCCGCCGGCCATGATCAGAATCGAACGATTCTGATCAGAGGACAGAGGCTCAGATGACAGAGGACAGGGGACAGAAGACAGAGCGTCGAGCGGCTTGGCCGCGCCTTTATTAAAAAGGTGCCGCGCAGCGGCAACAAAACCTCTGTCCTCTGTCCTCTGTCTTCTGTCCTCTGACCTCATACCGGCAACCCCCGAGCAACTCTTCTATTCTCGTAATCGACTCTGAGCAGCACCGCAGCCGCGATGCAGTTGACCACCAGGCCGCTGCCGCCGAAGCTGAGAAACGGCAAGGTCAACCCCTTGGTCGGCAGCACGCCCATATTTACGCCGATGTTGATCATCGCCTGCACGCCCAGCCACACGCCGATGCCCTGCGCGGTCAGCGCGGAAAAATTGCGTTCGAGGAAGGCGGCATGGCGGCCGATCTGAAAGGAGCGCAGCACCAGCAATGCAAACAGCGCGATCACCGCCGTTACGCCGAGCAGCCCCAGTTCTTCGGCGATGACGGCCATCAGAAAATCGGTATGCGCTTCCGGCAGATAGAACAGTTTTTCCACGCTGCCGCCCAGCCCCACGCCGAACCATTCGCCGCGCCCGAAGGCGATCAATGCGTGGCTGAGCTGGTAGCCCTTGCCGAACGGGTCGGACCACGGATCCAGGAAGCCGACGATGCGCTGCATCCGGTAGGGCGAAAAATAGATCAGTGCGGCGAACGCGACCGGCAACGCCAGCAGCAGCGCGAAAAATATCTTGATGTTGTAGCCGCCCAGCCACAACATGCCAAGGGCGATGGCGAGAATCACCACGAACGCACCCATGTCCGGCTCCATCAGCAACAGGCAGCCGACCAGCAGCATCACCGCAAACATCGGCATGAACGCCTTGACGAAGGTGTCCTTCACCTTCACCTTGCGCACCGTATAACTGGCGGCATACAGCACGACGAACAGCTTCATCAGTTCGGAAGGTTGCAGATTGATGACATAGAGCGACAACCAGCGGTTGCTGCCGTTGACTTCGCGGCCGATGCCGGGGATCAGCACCAGCGCCAGCAAGGCCACACCGGACAGGAACAGGTAGGGCGCGCCGGCCCGCCACGCCGTCAGCGGCACCTGGAAGGCGAACAAACCGGCCAGCACGCCCACGGCGATATACGTCCCGTGCCGCAATAAATAATAGGTTGGCTGGTAGCCGGTAAATTTTCCGGCTTCCGCAGTGGCGATCGAGGCGGAATAAACCATCACCAGACCCAGCGCAAGCAGCGCGACCAATACCCAGATCAGCAGCGCGTCGAACTGCGTCTGCGGCAGGTGCATGCGCGCTTGGGCGGCGGCAGGGCGGCGCGGCTCGGGTGCACCAGCCCGCATATCTCTGCCAGCTTGCCTATCTCTGATGGCAGTCAGCGCGACCATGCGGCCTCCTTGATCAGCTCGTGCACCGCTTCCACAAACATCTCGGCACGATGCGCGTAGTTGCGGAACATGTCGAAGCTGGCGCAAGCCGGCGACAGCAATACCGCGTCGCCCGATTGCGCGAGTTGCGCGGCATGGCGCACCGCATCACCCATATTTTTGGCGTAGCGCAGCGGCACGCCGCAGCCCTCCAGCGCCGCCGCGATCAGCGGTGCATCACGCCCGATCAGCACTACCGCGCGCGCATGTCGCATTACGGGTGGCTTGAGCGGGGCGAAATCCTGCCCCTTACCTTCGCCGCCCGCCAGCAGCACCACCCTTCTGCCCAGCCCTTCCAGGGCGGCAACCGTCGCGCCGACATTGGTTCCCTTGGAGTCGTCGTAATAGACCACGCCGTCGATTTCGGCCACGCGCTCCACGCGATGCGGCAACCCCCTGAAGCTGCGCAACGCTTCGAGCAAGGCCGGCATCGGCAGATCGATTGCGCTGCACAGCGCCAGCGCGGCCAGTGCATTGGCGACGTTATGCAACCCGGCAATGCGAAGCTCGCTGGACTTGAGCAGACGGTGGACGCCCTGACACGGTGGTGCGGAGCACTCTGGTGCGGGAAGGGCGTCCGGGCGGTCGCTCCCGCACCCGGCTGGCTGTGCCAGTAACGTGTCGCGACCGCCACCCCGCACCAGCCAGATTTCATTCCCCGCTTTTTCAATGCCAAAATCGTTTGCGCTGCCGGGCAAGTTCAAGCCGAAGGTAATAATCCTGCCCCCGGTGTGCGCCATGCCCATACTGCGTGCGTCGTCGCGATTCAGCGCCTGCACTCCGTTGCCGACAAATATGCGTTCCTTGGCCGCCGCGTATTCATCGATACCGGCATAGCGATCCAGATGATCTTCGCTGATGTTGAGCACCGTCGCCGCGTCGGGGTTCAGCGTCGCGGTCGTTTCGAGCTGGAAGCTGGACAATTCCAGCACCCATACCTCCGGTTGCTTCGCGCCGCGCGCCAGCACCACGTCCAGCACCGCCGGGGAGATGTTGCCCGCCGCAACCGCATCCTTGCCCGCCGCCTTGCACATATGCTCCACCATACTGGTCACGGTGGTCTTGCCGTTGGAACCGGTGATCGCGATGACTTTGGTCGTGAGCCGCAAGTCGAAGTCCATGAGTTGCTGCGCCAGGAGTTCGATGTCGCCAACCACTGGAATGCCGCTCGCGATGGCGCGTGCCACAAATTCATCGCGCATGGGCACGCCGGGGCTGATGGCGATCAGGTCGATGCCGTTGAGCAAACTGTCGCAGAATGCGCCGCAGAATATCTGCCCGGCCTCGACATATTGGCCGGCTTCGGCCAAGCCGGACGGCTCGTAGCGGCTATCCGCGGCGCGCAGGCGCGCGCCCTGCGCGCTCAGCCAGCGCAGCATCGACAGGCCGGTCTCACCGAGACCGAGCACCAGCACGAATTTGTCTTTTAGTTGTGTCATCTCAACTTCAACGTCGCCAATCCCACCAGCACCAGCAGCATGGTGATAATCCAGAATCTCACGACGACCTGCGTCTCTTTCCAGCCCTTCAACTCATAGTGATGGTGCAGCGGTGCCATGCGGAACACGCGCTTGCCGGTGAGCTTGAAAGAGGCCACCTGGATCATCACCGACACCGCCTCGACCACGAACACGCCACCCATGATGAACAGCACCAGTTCCTGGCGCACGATCACCGCCACGATGCCGAGCGCCGCGCCAAGCGACAGCGCGCCGACATCGCCCATGAACACTTCGGCGGGGTAGGCGTTGAACCACAGGAACGCCAGACCCGCACCGGCCAGCGCACCGCAAAACACCGCCAGTTCTCCCGCGCCGGGGATGTAGGGGATGCCGAGATATTTCGAGAACACCGCATTGCCCGCGACATAAGCGAAGACCGCCAGCGCGCCGCTCACCATCACGGTAGGCAGGATCGCCAGCCCGTCCAGACCGTCGGTCAGATTTACCGCGTTGCTGGTGCCGACGATGACCAGATAGGCCAGCACGATGAACAGGAAGGCGGAGAGCGGAAACACCCAAAATTTAAAGAACGGCACGATCAGTTCGGTCTGCGCCGGCAGCGTCGCGGTTTCCCACAGATAGAAGCCAACCGCCAACGCGATCAGCGATTGCCAGAACATCTTGGTTTTGGCCGACAGCCCCTTGGGGTTGCGGTGCACCACTTTGCGGTAATCGTCGACCCAGCCGATCACGCCGAAACCCAGTGTGGTGAACAGCACCAGCCACACGTAATGGTTGGACAGATCGCCCCACAGCAGGGTGGTGACGGCGATGGCGACCAGAATCAGCGCGCCGCCCATGGTCGGCGTACCGGCCTTGACCAGGTGCGTCTGCGGCCCGTCGCTGCGCACCGACTGGCCGATCTTGTAGGCGGTCAGTTTGCGGATCATCGCCGGGCCGACCATGAACGAGATGACCAGAGCGGTCATCGCCGCCAGCACGGTGCGCAGCGTGATGTAATTGAACACGCTGAAAAACCTGATGTCCTGTGCCAGCCATTGGGCGAGTGCGAGCAACATTTACTGTGTCCTCCCATCGCGAGAAGGGGGAGGGGGCAATGGGGAAGAAGGTGTCAACACGGAACTGCCCTTCTCGCTTTCTACTTGGCTTTCCCCTTGGCTTTCCCCTTGCCCCTTTGCCCACTCCTCCTTCCCGTCGCCGAGGCAAAACTGCACCACGCGCTCCATTTTCATGAAGCGCGAGCCTTTCACCAGCACGGTGGTATCTGCGTCCAGTTCGTTTTCCAGCGCTTTCTGCAAGTCTTCGATGCGCTCGAAATGCTCTGCGCCGTCGCCGAAATCGCGCGCCGCGTTGATGCTCAACGGGCCCAACGCATAGAGTTTATCGATCCCGGCCTCGCGTGCTGCGCTGCCGATCTCGGCATGGAACACAGCGGCGTTGTCGCCCAATTCGCCCATGTCGCCAAGCACCAGCACGCGCTTGCCGCCAGCCTGCGCCACTTGGGCCAGCACGTCGATCGCTGCACGTACCGAGGCGGGGTTGGCGTTGTAGGTGTCATCGATCAGCGCCGCGCCATGCCGCGCGGCCTTGCGCTGCAATCGCCCTGCGACGCCGCCAAATTTTTCCAGCCCCAGAACGATGACTTCCAGCGGCACATTCAACACGATGGCAGCGGCAGTTGCCGCCAGGGCGTTGCGCGCATTGTGCGCGCCGAGCACCTGCAGGTTCGCGCTGAAATCCCCCGAGGGGGTGCGGGCATCCAGATGCAGCCCGACGCCCGTGCGAGAGGGTGATGCCAAAGGCATCGGGTACCCCTCGGCCTCCCCCTTGCGGGGATGCGGCTGCCATTGCCCGGTCACGTCGGCTTGCTCCCCGTCCAGGCCGAATTCGAGCAACGGGTGCGAACCGGTCAGCTTCCGCCACAGCGGCGCATGGGCATCGTCGGCATTGATCACGGCGGTTCCCTGCTGTTGAAGCCCGGAAAAGATTTCCCCCTTGGCGTGCGCCACCGCTTCCACCGACCCCATCCCTGCCAGATGCGCGCCGCTGGCATTGGTGATCAGCGCCACGTCGGGGCAGGCGATCTGCGTCAGATAATTGATTTCACCGGGATGGTTCATGCCCATTTCGATCACCGCATAACGATGCTGCGCGTTCAGTTGCAGCAAGGTCAGCGGCATACCGATGTCGTTGTTGAAATTGCCCTTTGTGGCCAGCACCGCGTTATCGCTGCCTGCCGCCACGCGCAGAATGCCGGCGAGCATTTCCTTCACCGTGGTCTTGCCGTTGCTGCCGGTGATCGCCACCAGCGGAATGTCGAATTGCCTGCGCCAGTACGCCGCGAGTTGCCCCAGCGCAAAACGGGTATCGTCCACGACCAGCATCGAGGATCGCGGGTCGAGAATAGCGTTATGCGCCGCATAGCTATCGGCGTTGACCAGCGCCGCCACGGCGCCGGACTGCATGGCGGTCGCGACAAACTCGTAGCCATCGAAATGCTCGCCGCGCAACGCGATGAATAAATCACCCGGCTGTATCTTGCGCGAGTCGCTGGACACGGCAAAAATGCGCGCATCCTCTCCGACCAGGCGCGCGCCCAGGGCCTGTGCGGCTTGCGAGAGCAGCATCATGCCGGCGCCCTCCAGGTTCGCAGCGCGCCTTCGGCAACCGACACATCGCTGAACGGATACTTCACGCCGGCGATTTCCTGGTAATCCTCATGCCCCTTGCCGGCCAATAACACGGTGTCGTGTTGCCGCGCCAGGCCGATGGCGCGCCCGATGGCGGCGGCGCGCTCGACGATGATCTCGTGGTTGTTCGCGGTCATGCCGCCAAGTATTTCGGCGATGATGTGCTGCGGGTCTTCGCTGCGAGGGTTGTCGCTGGTGACGATGCAATGGTCGGAAAATTTTTCGGCGACCCGTCCCATCATCGCGCGCTTGCCACGGTCGCGGTCGCCGCCGCAGCCGAATAGGCAGATCAGCCTGCCGCCCCCCTGTTGTCCAGCCCGTTGGTCAGCCCCTTGGTCAGCTTGAGATGCTCCGACCTCGCGCAACGCCAGCAACACTTTCTCCAGCGCATCCGGCGTATGCGCGTAGTCCACGATGACCGTCGGCTGTGCTGCACTGCCGAGCCGCTGCATCCGCCCCGCCACCGCTTGCACCTTGCCCAGCGACTGCGCCGCCTTGTCCAGCTCAATGCCGCTCACCAGCAACACCGCCAATGCGCCCAGCAGATTCGCCGCGTTGAAACGCCCGACCAGCGTGCTGTTGACCTGCACCCCGCCCCAGCTCGAATGCACCTCCAGCCGCAAGCCATGCCCGCTCATCTGCGCCAGGTTGCCGTACACCATGCGCAAACCTAAGCGCTCGGCAAGTTGCAACGCAGCGTCAGTCAACCCGTAACCAACGACCTCCACTTTCCCATCCTGCAATTGTTCCGCCAATTCCGCACCAAACGCGTCGTCGAGATTGACCACGGCAAATTTAAGTTGCTGCCAATCGAACAGCTTGCGTTTGCTTGCCGCATAGCTTTCCATGTCGCCGTGATAATCGAGATGGTCGCGGCTCAGGTTGGTCAGCAGCGCCACATCGAAACGCACGCCGTTCACCCGCCCCTGCGCCAATGCGTGCGAGGACACCTCCATCGCCACGGCTTGCGCATCGGCGCGCTGGTAATCCGCGAGCAGGCCATGCACGCGGAGCGCATCCGGCGTGGTATTGGCGCTGGCCTGCAGCACATCAACAAAACCATTGCCCAATGTACCGATCAGTGCGCATTTTTTTCCGGCATCGTTCAGCGCATGGGCGATCCAGTGGCTGGTGGAAGTCTTGCCGTTGGTGCCTGTGACTCCCACCAGCCAGAGCTTTTCTGAAGGCATGCCATACACCGCATCCGCCAGCCACCCCGCCTTGTGGCGCAGGTCGCTCACCGCAAGATTGGGGATTTGCCACGCGTCGTTCCAGACAAAATACTGCGCTTTCCACGGGTGCCCGGACAAAAGCTTTTCGTAGATCACCGCATTCGCTCCCTGCGCGATCGCCTGCGCGATGAATTGCCGACCATCCGTCTTTTCGCCCGGATAGGCGACGAAGGTGTCGCCCTGCCGCACCGCGCGGCTGTCGGAAACCAGGTGCGTAATTTTCACGTTCAGTTTTTTTAACTGGTCAAGGGGGAACATCACACCTCCTCCCCGATGATGTCCGCCGGCGGCGCAATGACGTTGTCCAGCGGCGCATCGTTCGGCACGTTGAGTGTGTGCAATGCCGTGCCCGTCACCTTGCTGAACACCGGTGCGGCGACCTGGCCGCCGTAATACTGGCCGTTGTCCGGTTCGTCGATCATCACCGCCACGATCAGACGCGGGTTGGATGCCGGCGCGAAGCCGACAAACGAGGCGACATAGCGGTCGATGTAGCGGCCTTTCTCCAGCTTGTGCGCGGTGCCGGTCTTGCCCGCCACGCGGTAGCCCGCCACCTGCGCCAGCGGCGCCGTGCCACCGGGTTGTACCGCCAGCTCCAGCATGTCGCGCAGCATGTGCGCGGTATCGTTTGAAAACACTTTTTTTCCGATTGCGGGCGTCTCCAGCTTCAGCAGCGACACGGGCTTCAATTCACCGCTGTTGGCGAACACGGTATAGGCGCGCGCCAGTTGCAGCAGGTTCACCGACAAGCCGTGCCCATAAGACAGGGTGGCTTGCTCGATGGGGCGCCAGGTTTTCGCGTCGCGCAATTTCCCCGGCGCCTCGCCCGGAAAATTGCTGCCGGTCGGCGCGCCGAAGCCGCTATCCGCCAAGCTCTGCCACAGCGTCTCGGGCTCCATCGACAAGGCGATTTTAGCCGCGCCGATATTGCTGGATTTCTGGATGATCTGCGCCACGGTCAGCGCGGGTTCCGGGTGCGTGTCGCGAATTTTTTTGTTGCCCACGGTCAGCACGCCGCGCTCGGTGTCGATGACGGTCTCCGGGCGCACCTTGCCCTGCTCGATTGCGCATGCCACGGTGAACGGCTTCATCGTCGAGCCCGGTTCGAACAGGTCGATGACGGCGCGATTGCGCATCGCCTGGTTGCCGGCCTTGCCACGGTTGTTGGGGTTGTAGGCGGGGTAATTGGCGAGCGCCAGCACTTCCCCGCTTTTCGCGTCGAGCACCACCACCGCGCCGGCCTTGGCCTTGTGCTGCCTGACGGCGCTTTCCAGCTCGCGATAGGCGAGGTGCTGCAGGTTGCTGTCCAGGCTCAGCGCAATGTCGCTGCCCGGCTTGGGCGCATGCAGGTTGCCGGCATCCTCGACGATGTGCCCGCGCCGGTCCTTGATGACGCGCTGGCTGCCGGACTTGCCGGCCAGCCGTTCCTGCAACGCAAACTCCAGCCCTTCCTGCCCGTTATCGTCCAGCCCGGTAAAACCCAACGCCTGCGCGGCCACTTCGCCGGACGGGTAGTAACGGCGATATTCGCGTTGCAGGGAAATGCCGGGAAGATTCAGGCTCACCACTTTTGCGGCCTGATCGGGAGGCAATTGCCGCTTGAGATAGACGAAATCGCGCGAAGTATCGGACAGGCGGCTTTTCAATTCCGTCGCGCCCACGCCGAGTATTCGCGCCAATTGTTTCAGTTGCCGGCTGTCGATCTCCACATCCGCCGGGCTGGCCCACACCGATTCGACCGGCGTGCTGACCGCGAGGGGGATGCCGTTGCGATCGGAAATCATGCCGCGGTGCGCGACGACTTCGATCACGCGACTGTAACGGGCGTTGCCTTTCTCCTGAAGGAAGTCGTCGTGCATGACTTGCAGGTATGCCCCGCGCCCAAACAATCCGGCCAGCCCGATCAGCAGCAGCGCAAATAACAGGGTGGCGCGCCATCCGGGCAATTCTGCCGTGATGTCTGGATGTGCGCTGGCTGCATAATTCATGGCTGTTTGTCTATATGTCCGTCAGGCTCTAAGCGTATAAATTGCACTTGCCCGCTGCCGGGCAACCGCATTTGCAATTGTTGCGCCGCGATCTTTTCCACCCGCGCCGGCGCGGCCCAAGTGCTTTGTTCGAGTTGCAACTGCCCCCATTCCACGTCCATCTGCTGCGCATGCTCCCGTTGCTTTTGCAGTTCGATGTACAGCTTGCGCGCCTTGTGCTGCGAAGTGACCACGCTCAGCGCGCAGACCAGCACCGCCGCCAGCAGTAGCGCATTCAATGCGCTCCCGCCGCTATGCCACATCGCTGCGCTCCGCCACGCGCATCACCGCGCTGCGCGCGCGCGGATTGGCGCGCACTTCCGCCCCGGTCGCGCGCACGGCCTTGCCGATCAAATGCAACCTGCCCTGCGGCACTTCGCTGGCACGGATCGGCACACCGCGCGGCAGCTTGTCGCCCTCCGCCATGTCACGCATGAAGCGCTTCACGATGCGGTCTTCCAGCGAATGAAAGCTGATCACCACCAGACGCCCGCCTGCATTGAGGTGTGTCACGCATTCCGGGAGCACGCGCGCAAGCTCTTCGAGCTCCCCGTTGAGATAAATCCGTATAGCCTGAAAGGTACGCGTTGCCGGATTTTGCCCGGCTTCACGGGTACGTACCGTTTTGCCAACCAGCTCGACGAGCTGCCGCGTGGTGTGGATGGGCTGGATCGCGCGCGCCGCAACAACCGCCCTTGCAATCTGCTTAGCAAACCGTTCTTCGCCGTAATCACGTATCACCTCCGTCAAAAAACCTTCATCCACCGTCGCCAGCCACTGCGCCGCGGTCATCCCGCTGCTGGTGTCCATGCGCATATCCAGCGGCGCATCAAAACGAAAACTGAAACCGCGCTGCGCATCGTCCAGTTGCGGCGACGACACGCCCAAATCGAGCAGGATGCCATCCACCTTCGACACTGTGGGGCAAAGCCCTCCGGTGCGGGAGAAGGTGGAAGACGGCACTCCCGCCCCGGATGCTTCGCAACGCCGTGTCGTGCCGTCTACCTTCGCCACGCCCTGTTCGCGCAACACTTCCGCCAGTTGTGCGAAACCGCGATGCACCATTTGAAAGCGCGCATCGCGCCATGTGTTGCCCGCCCCCACCGCAGCCGGATCCTTGTCCAGCGCGATCAATCTGCCGTTGCTGCCGAGCCGCTCCAGTATCAGCGCGCTGTGCCCGCCGCGCCCGAACGTGCCGTCCACATAAATACCCTCAGGCTTGATGGCCAGCGCCTCGACTGCTTCATTCAGTAAAACGGTGGTGTGGGCCAAGCCCTCACTCATAAAGAGAAGCCTTCAAGTTCCGGCGGCAACTCTCCATCCATGAACGACAAGCCAGCCTCTTCCTGCGCCCGCCATTTCGCCTCGTCCCACAATTCGAATTTGTTGCCTTGGCCGACCAGCATCACATGCTTGTCCAGCGCGGCGTAGCTGCGCAGGGTCGGCGGGATCAACACGCGCCCGGCACCGTCCATCTCCACATTTTCGGCATAGCCGACCAAGCGGCGCTGCAAAGCCCGGCTTCTTGCATTAAAAGAGGAAAGTTTGTTCAGCTTGTCGCGGATCGGCTGCCATTCCGGCTCGGGATACATCAGCAGGCAGCCATCCGGATCGGCGGTCAGCACCAGCTTGCCCGCGCAATTCGCGAGCAGCATGTCGCGATGCCGCGCCGGTATCGCGAGCCTGCCTTTGCTATCCAGATTAAGTTGTGCCGCTCCCTGAAACATTTTTTCAACCCCACTTTTACCCACTTTTTACCACTTAATCCCACTATATTGAAAAAAATCCAGCCCGTCAAGCCGAAAATCAGCTTTTTTCTTTATGCGACAAGGAGTTAGCTCGGGAAGTTAATAAAAAGTAAAAATGCTTAAAAAGCAATCGATTACATAAATAAGCTAAAGTTATTTATAATGCGGCGCTGCTGCTACTCAGATGTGGCTGTTTTCTCCTTCCCCCTCGCATGAGGAAGGCTGGGAGGGGTGATCCCCCCCCTTTGAAAAAGGGGGGTAGGGGGATTTACAGCAGGCGGCGAGAGAGCGGCGCACTTCAAATCCCCCTCGGCCCCCTCGCAAGCTCTCCCCCTTTTGCAAAGCATGTCCTGAGCTTGCCGAAGTGGGGGGAAGCGAAACGCTCGGCGCGCGGGGACGGTTGGACGTTGGTATCTGGCGGGAAGTTTTTTTCGACCTGAGCAGTTACCCAACGGGCATGGCAATTTTGCCACCCCTAAAAATGAAACATTTCGAAAAATTGTTTGCGTTTTACTCCGAACCTCAAACCCCCTCCAGCCCCCCCTTGTCAGGGGGAGGGCCTAGGCTCCTCCCCTGACAAGGGGAGGCTGGGAGGGGTTTGGGTTGTTTCACGTTAATGTCGCGCGGCTAAAACACTGGGTGAAATCCGTCTGTGATAAAATCGCCGCATGGTTTTTGCGCTCAAGACACCTACAAGACACCCATGGTTAAGCAACGCACTTTGAAAAGCTCCGTCAGCGTGACGGGCGTCGGCTTGCACAGTGGCGAAAAAGTTACGCTGGGACTGCGCCCCGCACCGGTCAATACCGGCATCGTGTTTCGCCGCGTGGACACCAAACCGGTCGAGGAGATACGCGCGCGCGCCGAGCTGGTGCATGACACGCGCCTGTCCACCTGCATGGAGCAGAATGGGGTGCGCGTCGCCACCATCGAACACTTGATGTCGGCGCTGGCCGGACTGGGTGTGGACAACGCCTATGTCGATCTGGACAGCGCGGAAGTGCCGATCATGGACGGCAGCGCCGGCACCTTTATCTTCCTGCTGCAATCGGCGGGGATTGCCGAACAATCTGCCGCCAAGAAATTCATCCGCGTGAAAAAAATCGTCGAGCTGAAGCAGTGCGACAAATGGGTGCGCTTCGAGCCCTATCATGGCTACCGCTTGACCTTTACCATCAATTTCGCCCACCCGGTATTTGCCGATGCCAAGCAGCATGTGGTGGTCGATCTGGGCGAAGAATCCTATGTGCGCGACATCAGCCGCGCGCGCACCTTCGGTTTCATGCAGGATGTCGAGAACATGCGCGCGCAGGGTCTGGCGCTGGGCGGTAGCCTGGACAACGCCATTGTGATGGACGAGTACCGCGTGCTGAACGCCGACGGATTGCGCTTCGAGGACGAGTTCGTCAAGCACAAGGTGCTCGACGCGATCGGCGATCTCTACCTGCTCGGGCATCCGCTGATCGGCGCGTTCTCCGGCTTCAAATCCGGCCATGCGCTGAACAACGCCCTGCTGCGCGCGCTGCTCGCCGACGAGCAAGCCTGGGAGTTCGTCACGTTCGACAGCGTGGAAGAAGCGCCGGCATTTCTGCGGCTGCAACTGCAAACCGCCTGACCCCGGCGTGAAAACGGCGGACATGTGCTGATCCTGCGCCTGCTCCTGATACTGGTCACACTGCTGCTGGTCTTGAGCGGCGGGATGTATATCTTTACGCGCGATCGCCGCTACCTTAAATTCGCCTGGCAGACGGTGCGCTTCACCGCGTTGCTGCTGTTGCTCTTCGCCGTGCTGTTCGTGCTGGAACGCTATGTGCTGGCCGGCTGGCGGGTATTGCTTTGACAGGATAAGAACCCTATGCCGATCATCATTCGTAAAGGTTTTCGCCGCGCGGGTCTGCTTGCGATGTTTGGCATCGTTGCGGCTCTCTGCGAACCGCCCATCGCCCGTGCCGAACCGCAAAACACCCAATTCCAAGCCGCACCGGTCGTAAAAAAGAAAATCGCACTGACCCAGTTTGATGTCGCCAATACGCACCACGTCGACGACATCAGCAATATTTACGACGGGCTTCCCTTGGCGCTTGCTAACCGGCTGGAAGCAAGCGGGGAGTTCCTGACCACTTATACCGGCCGCTCGATTCCTGTCGGGGCAGGCGAGGCACAGCGCAACGCCATCATCCAGATAGCCGAACAATCCGGCGCGCAATTGCTGATTTCCGGCATCGTAATAAATGCCGGGATCAAACACGAAAAAGGATTTCTCGGAACATCGCTCGGGGAAAATATAAAAAGACATATCGAAGTCGAGCTTGCTGTTTACGATGGGCTGACCGGCGGCCAGTTGTTGCTGCGCCGCCTGGATGAACAAGCTCCGGAAGAAGTGACAATTGGCAACGACAAACCATTCGGCAGCAGCCTCTTCTTTGAAACAGCGATGGGACAAGCACTGAGCCGGCTGCTCGATCTTGCCGTCAGCGACATACGCACGGGGTTGAAAACCGTGCCGTTTTCCGCGCATATTCTTCGCGTTAAAGAAAAGGAGGCTTTTCTCGATGCGGGAAGCGACTCGCTATTAAGGCCCGGCGACAAGCTCGTCGCTTACGCCAGGGACACAACCCCAATTGCAGCGCCGAATGGCTCAGCGCTGGGCGTCATGGATCGCGCGGTGGATACGATTACCTTGACTCATGTTCAGCCGCAGTTTTCCATTGGGGAATTGACGGAAGATGCGGCAAAACTCGGAATTAAAGCGGGCAGCCTCGCGAAAATCGATCCGGATGAACATCGCATATTGGTAGCAAAGCAAATAGCAGCACAGCAAATGGCCAAAGCAGAACAGGATGCCAAGGATGAGGCGGAACGCTTAAAAGCAGAACAAGCCGCACAAGCGGAAGCGGCGCGAATAAAAGCGCAACAAGATGCCAAGGCCGAAGCCGCCCGCATCAAGGCGGAAAAAAAGGCGCGAGCACAAGCCAAGGCAAAAGCCGCAGCCGATGCCAAAGCGGCCAAGCTGAAAGCCGCCAAAGCGGCCCGCGTCAGCGCGGCGCAACAAGCCAAGGCAAGGGCGCTAGCCCAGTCGAAAGCGCGCGCTGCCGCCGAAGCCAAGGCGGCACGGCTGAAAGCTCAAGAGGAAGCCAAGGCCAAAACGGCATGCATCACGGCAGAGGAAATGGCACGAGTCGAAGCGGCATGTATCACCGCCGAGAAGAAGGTGCAAGCCGAAACAGAAACCAAGACCAGGCTTACCGAGGGAGCACCCGCGCCACAGGCGGCTGAATCCGCTGTGGCGCAAACCGGGGCAGAAGCGGCTACAGAGGTTGAAACAACGCCTGTGAAGCCAAAAATTGGGACGCCTTTGAAGTTGAAACCGGTCAAACCGTAGCCAGCGATTTTTCGCTTCTTCAACTCGCAGTGCTAATCCATGCCGGTATTCCTCACTAGGGAGACAGAAATCACAAACGTACCGTTTGGTCATGAGTCTCACGATGATGTAGGTCGGGATTCATCCCGACGGGGTTGGGTTATGCGGCCCTCTGTCGGGATGAATCCCGACCTACGAAAACCGCCACCTTTTTTGCCTCCAGCTCGCCCGGCGTAGTGGGAAATTGGTGCTCTTTCACACCAAGCAAAAACCCGCTTTCGCGGGCTTTTTTGTGTTGCGCCTTACAACAGCATCAGCGTTCCAGGTTCAATTCCATTTCAGTATTGTCGCCTTTGCGCACCGACACTTTCTCGGTGACCATTTTGTAACCTTCCAGCTTCACGCTGACTGCGTGTACGCCGGGTTCCATTTCCAGGCGCAACGGGGACAGCCCATAATACACCCCATCCAGATACACTTTGGCGCGCTGCGGAGTGGTATTAACCAGCAATAAACCGGCAGTGGCGCTGGCTTGCGGGGTATAGGCCGGCGGTGGAACCGCGCCGCCCGGCCGCACGCCATGAGCCGGCATCACAGCCGTTGCCGGGGCGGGCTTGGCAGCGGTGGGCGCGACATACACCGTCACACCGGGAATCGGCTTGGTGCCCGCCGTCAGATTGAACAGTTCTGGCTGCGATGCCATCAGTGAGGCGCTGACCGCCTCCACCGTCTTGTTGCTGGCAACGCGCAATTCCTTGTTCAGGTAATTGACCACATCATCTTTATTATTGCCGGAGACTCCGGCAAAACGGTCATTTTTCTCCGTCACCAAACCCGACCAGATCACCTTGCCGGTAGCCAGGTCTTTCAGGGTGGTTTCAATCTCGATATTGATTTCGTCGCGATCTTTGACATTCAGCGTCAAGTCCTTGATAACCCCGGACACTTCGAACAGGGCGCTGCCCGCGCCGCCGCCTTCCAGCACCTGATAGCCTTCCGCATTAAAACGCTGCTTGATTGAGGCGGTGACGATATTCGCGACTTCCTGATCGAGCAGCAGCTCCTTGCCATCCACGCCACGAACGCGCTGCGTTGTGATTCCAACGAGGCGCGGGTTGCCGGCCTTGCGCTGGTCAACATACTTGCTGACCCGCAAGGTTGCGGCATATTTGAGCGTCGGCCCGCTGCTGCCGCTGGCCGTTTTTTTTCCGGCCCCGGTGCTCAACGTGCTGCCATCACCGCCGTTGCCATTGAACCATCCTGTGACAGAATCCTTGGCGTCCTTGACGGTGGAGCATCCCGCAACGGAGAACAACAACACAACCAATGCGGCAGACCGCGAAAATAAATTCATGAATTTCACCTCGGGATTTTTTAAACGTAATTAACCGTGCGCGATCACGGCTTCGATTTCGGCGAATGTTCTCGCCAATTCAAAACTATGCACTTGCGCGCCCAATTGGCGGGCGATTTGGGTAATGGAAAACAAACCGCATACTGTTTGCCTGCCATCCGCACCTTCAGCCACCACCAGCGCGTGCTGCCGGTTGGATTTTTTCAGGGTGGCGACAATTTGCCCGACTTTGGCATGTTGCACATCGTCAATTTTCATCACTTCCAGTTCGCGCTGCGTGGTCATGATATCGCGCACCATGATGTCGGCATGGGTTCCGCCCATGTTTTGCAGGAAGCGCATCGGCTTTTCTCCGAGCACATCGGTCGCTGTCAGCAACCCCGCCAACTGCTCGTTATCGTCGAGCACCAGCAGCATGCGTATGCCATAACGGATCATCTTGGCATTGGCCATATCCATCGAAGTCCTGGCATGTGTACTGACCACCGAAACCCTGCTCAAATCAGTCATCACGTTCGTCGCCGGGTCATTCAGTTTGACTTGCTCCGGAAGAACCTGCACCGGGCGCGAAAAAGAGGAGCCCACTTTCAACGGAAAAGATTTCAGTGGGGTATATTCCTTGATCACAACGCTCACTCCTTAAAAATAATCTACTTAAACTTATCCATGCACATGATGTGCATGGTGCGGGCAAACAACATCAGTTTTCGGCGCGGGAAGATAGCGCGCCAACTCGTTGAGCGCCCTCGTGTAAACCTCACGCTTGAATTCGATTACGGCGCTGATATCCAGCCAGTAATCGTTCCAGCGCCACGCATCAAATTCTGGATGCGAACAGGCGCGCAGACAGACATCACAATCACGACCAATCAGGCGCAACAAAAACCAGATCTGCTTTTGCCCGCGGTAACCACCGCGCGATTCGCGCTTGCTCCAGCTCTGCGGGACCTCATAACGCATCCAGTCCCGGGTGCGCCCGAGTATTCTCACATGCTCCGGCATCAAGCCGACTTCTTCGCGCAACTCGCGGTACATCGCCTGCTCCGGGGTTTCGCCATGCTGGATGCCGCCTTGCGGAAACTGCCACGCGTGCTGCCGCATCCGCTTGCCCCAGAACACCTGATTCCTGTCATTCGTGATAATGATGCCGACATTCGGGCGGTAGCCGTCTCGGTCGATCATTTGCCACTCTATCCGGTTAATTTCAATGGGATGGATTCTTTCACATTTCCCCATGAATGGAAAGCACACCTTGAACGTGAAATTTGTGCAGCGCCTCGTTTGCCCCTTCCCCCGCTTGCGGGGAGTGATGAGATGAGGGAAACGGGCATGGCAAATGACCAACCTGACAATGAAATATTTAGTCAGATAGCTCCACGCGTTTTACTCCGAAGCCCGAACCCCTCCCGGCCTCCCCTTGTCAGGGGAGGAGGCGAGGCACTCCCCCTGACAAGGGGGAGCTGGAGGGGGTTTGGGGTTTGGGGATTGGGGTTGGAATTTGTGTTGTTTCACGTTACTAAACTATCTGGGA
>JAUYJO010000123.1 GCA_030700315.1 Gallionella sp. | reverse complement strand
GAAGATATGAGTTCCTTGGGTTCGCGCACTTCGCCTGTTGGTTTTTACAATGGACAAACCTATGACGGCTATGTAACGATTGATTCGCCTTCGCCGTACGGTTTATATGACATGGCAGGCAACGTCTGGCAATGGACAGCAGACATTTATGATCAGCAGCATTATCGCTACATGCGCGGCGGCTCGAAAGATACATACGAAATGGATCTAAGAATCTGGGTGCGAAACAACGCAGGGCCAACCTACGTCAGTCCTGGCGCGGGATTCCGTTGTGTGAGGTAGTACAGGCGCGCAAGCAGACAAGCGGAAAGGTATACTTGCCGCCTGACCTTGTTTCCCTGTTCACCTCACCTTAGGAGCAGCACATGTCCTTCATAGATAAATTCCACCATTACTGGTCATTGACCAAACCGTCCCAATCGGGCTTGCTGCTTGCAACGGGATTGGCGGGTTACATGAGCGCGCGCTGTCCTGTGTTTAACATTGGCGCAATTCTCAATCTGTCCGCCAGCCTGTTCCTCGCCATCGCGGGAAGCACCTTGCTCAACATGTGGTGGGACCGAGACATCGACGCGCAGATGCAACGCACACAAAAACGCGCCACATCCAAAGGGCTATTGACCGAAAATGAAGTCCTGCGCGCTGGTTTGATTCTTTCCGTGATCGGCGTTGGCTGGGCGGTTGCGATGGACGCGCGCTATGGGTTGATCGTTTTCGCGGGCTTGTTCTTCGATGTTGTTGTTTACAGCATCTGGCTCAAACGCCGCACGGCATGGAGCATCTTCTGGGGCGGCATTTCGGGCGCGATGCCCATTCTCGCGGGGCGCGCGCTCGGCCTGGGCGCGGTGGATTGGATCGGCATTACGCTTGCGCTTGGTATCCTGTTTTGGATTCCCACCCACACCCTGACCTTCAGCATGAAATTCGCCAAAGACTACGCCGACGCCTGCGTGCCAACCTTTCCCTCCACCTATGGCCTGGCAGTGACACGCGCCACGATTGCCATTTCATCCGTGCTGGCGGCGGCGGCGATGGTCGTCGCTGGCTACGGCATCGGCATGACGTGGGGCTTCCTGCGCCTGCTCGGAGTGCTTTCGGCAGGCTTGCTCATGCTTGCTGTTGCAATTACATTCAACCCTTCCGAGCGGGTCAACTTCGGTTTGTTCAAGTACGCGTCCATTTATATGCTCGCCGCAATGATCCTGGTAGTGATCGAAGTCATTTAATGAAAATGACCTCCCGCGACCGCATCCTTCTCCTTCTCACCGCCCTGCTCGCATCCTACCAGGTAGCAGTCGGCATAGACGGTTTCTCGGCACTGCCCATCATCGCCTATACCATCGGCTTTGGCGTTCTGCTGATTGCCGCTCTGTTGATCTTCATCCTAGGTTTCGATGTGCTGGACTCGCCCATTGTGGTCATCGTCTCGACGATCATCCCGCTCAGCCTCGCCATGGGACTCGTCTGGCAGCACCTCGCCTCATTTCGGACCGTTTACCTGCTCTTCACCATCGTCAGTTTCCTCGCTGTGACATTGACCCGCTCGATCTCCATGCAGAATAAATTGCCCGTCATCACCATCGCCGTCACTCACGGCATTGCGGGCATGACAATATTCCTGCTCCCCATCATCCTCTCCATGCAGGGACAGATGAAACCCATGTTCGCCCTCGTCGGCATCGGCGGCGCATTGATCGGCATTGGCGGGCTATTACTCTCGTTCCTGAAGACAGGGAAGCCGATCTTATCGAGAGAGATAATTTTGAGGTTGTTCCCCATTCTGCTCCTGCTGATGACGGCATTTTTTGTGGCAGGTTTCATATACGGCTAGCAAACAGGTCACGCTTGAAGCGTGACCTGTTTTTTCTACGAAAGGAGTACACAATGTCCACAAACAGTTTCTTTGCCAAGTTCCTGCGTTTCATCGGCATCGTGTTGATGGGG